>DASXOZ010000030.1 GCA_036493895.1 Candidatus Binatia bacterium
CGAGGCCCAGCCCTTCTCCGAGCCGCTGCGCGAGCTGCGTCGCATAGGCAGCCACCGCCGAGAACTCATCCGTGTCGGTACCCTTGGCGGACAGCACCGTGCCGTCGGGCGACAGCAGCACCATCAGCTTGAGGGCATCGGTCTTGTCTTCCATCTCTTTTTCCTCCGCTGTTCGCTTCCGGTCGCCTTCTTCCTCAGGCGACGCCACGGAGAGCCCGTCGCCGGCGGCGAGGCGCTCGAGGCGCTGTTGCCAGAGCAGGCGCCTGGCAACGTGCGACTTCGCGCCGCCCGGCCCAGCGTCCATGGGGCTCGCGTCGACCGCCGTAAGGGCCGGGTGGGAACGTTGACGCCACTTGCGGCTTCTCTTGACGCCGCTACTCACAGCGCCAGGTATGCAAGGAAGCTGCCAGTTGGGGAGACCGCACGGAGGTTGCCGATCGCGTAGCGCATTTTGCCGAGGCGCTGCCTGCTTCACGGGCACTACGAGTTCAGGCGACGCTTCGCCGCGGTTGCGCCCGTCAAGACGCGGCCCATTGCGCCGGCCACGCGCAGCGGCGCGGCGGCGCACAGCGCTGCGCCGCCTGTGCGACTCCTCTGCGCGTTCACTCTGTGGCGAAACTCACCGATTGTATCGCTAATGCCGCGCCGCAGCGCCTGTTCGGCACCGTTTCCAGGTTTGCCGCGGAGCCCGGCGCCGTGGCGCCACCCGCTATCCCCCGACATGGGGTTTGGCGATGTCGTCACCGCCGGGGCAACGAACAACCTAAGCACTGCGTGCCCGCAGCTTCGGCACCAATTTCTCCCGCGGCGGCCGCAGGCGTGTAACAGCGGGCCCGGGGTCAAGTTGCAATTCGCGTCGGCGATCCTCCGAGACGATGGCGGCAGACTTCGGCGCTGCTCGCGAGTGCAGCACCTTGCCCAAACCTTGGGCGACTTCGCTGCTCACACGAAGTCGTCAGCGAAGCCATGCGACTGTGCCGGCGACGCGGAGAAATCTTCCGATCCTGGTCCGTGCCGACAACGATGGTCCCGAACGGCTACCGACGCGGCAGTGTCATCGTCAATCGCCGAGCTCCCGCGCGAGGCGATCGGCAGCATCCGGTGCGCCCATGGCGCGGTACATGGACTCGGCCTCACGCAGCCCCGCTTCGAGAGCCTTGCGGTCGTCGCGACCGGCGAGGCGGGCCTCGGCCGCGCGAAGTCGCGGCAGCAGGGAGTTGCCGCCGCTCTTGCGTACCAGCTCGCGAGCTTCGGCAATGACGGGTGTGACCTCGTGCTCCGCCGCGCCGATCTCGACGAGCGCGTCGGCCAGCACGGCGCGAGCGACGGCAGATTGAAACCAGGCGCCGCCCGCATCCGAGGTGTCGATCGCTTCTTGCGCCTTGGCGATTGCGGCCTCGACGTCGCCGCGGGCCAGACGCGAATCGGCAAAAACCGCGAGGTTGAAGCCCAGCCATTCGAGCGCAGTGCCGGCGGCCCGCGCCTGTGCAATCCCTTCGGTAAGCCGATCTTCGGCCTCGCGATAGTCACCGTTCAAGAAATGGGCGGTCGCGAGGTTGTTGGAGGCGGTAATCTTCGAGAACCGGCTCCCACCTGCTTCGAAGATCTCCACTCCCTCCAGACAAGCCCGGCGAACGTCTGTCGCCGGCGCGCGCGACGTGCCGGCGAGATAGGCGCAGTGACTAAGGATTCCGAGCGCCCATCCGAGGTTCTCCAGTGCTCCGTGCTCGCGTGCCATCGCGATCGCGTGTTCGACCTGCGGCCAGCACTCGTCGAAGCGACCCGTCTGCGCCCGCATCCACCCTCGGCAGTGCTCGGCCCAAATCAATGGACTGTAGCCGATCAGCTCGCGGCCAACCTCCGGATCTCCACCCGTGAGCTCGGCGACGCGCTCCAATTCTTCAATCGCACGCGGAATGCGTCCCGCGACCCCGAGCCAGTACGCATGAGCGGTCTCGACCGAGAAGGTCTCGCCTGGACCCGTGTCATCGCGAAGCATGGCTCTCGCCTCTTCGGCTCGCTCGAGCGCCGCTTCTGCCCGACCGAGCATGCCGAGGTGCCCGGAAATGCCAGTCAGCGACGTGACCATGATCGCCGGACGTCCGAGCTCCTGCGCCAGGGCGCGTACCTCGTCCATGCATTCGCGCATGTCGTCCTCGCTCATGCCGAGACGCCAGGAGCCGCCAGCCAGAAGAACGCCGCAGGCGCGCAGCCGCGACTCCTTCACCTCTGCGTCGTCGCACGACCGGCCAAGCTCGCGCACCTTGCGCCAGTGACGCAGTCCTTCGACCGGATCGCGTGCGCCGGCCCACTCGGCGGCGCGGCGATGCCAGCGCACCGCCTGCCGGGCATCGGCGGCCTCTTCCCAGTGATGCGCGAGCAACGCTGCCTGCTGATCGAGGTCGCCGCCGTGCGCTGCCTCGATGACGCGCGCCACCGCTGCGTGCAGTCGCCGCCGTCGCTCCTGAAGTTGCGAGGCGAGCGCGACCTCCTGCGTGAGCGGATGCTTGAATAGATATTCCGCGACCGGGTACAGCGACTGCTCGTACACGAACTCGGCGTCTTTCAAGGTCTGGAGCGCTTCGCGCAGCTGCGGCGCGTCCTGTTCGACGACGGCGGCGAGCGTGGGCTCGTCGAACTCGCGCCCGATCACGGCAGCGGTTTGCAGGACGTCCTTCTCGCGCGCGGCGAGGCGATCGATGCGTGCCGCCAGCAGCGCGTGCACGGAGCTCGGCACCTCCAGCTTGTGGACGGGCGTGACCAGTCGATACGCGCCCTTGCTGCCCTGGAGCTTTCCCGACTCGATCAGGTTCTGCACCACCTCCTCGGTGTAGAAGGGATTGCCGGCCGTGCGGGCATAGATCGCGTCGGCAAGTCCAACGATGCTGGGGTCGTTGCCGAGCAGCGCCTCGAGCAGCTCGCGGATGGCATCGGGACCGAGCAGTGCCAGCGGCAGCTGATGGTAATACGACCGCCCCATCCACGATGCCTGGTACTCGGGACGGAAGTTGAGCAGCACGAGATGGCGCGTCCCCACGATCGCTTCGAGCAGCGGCTCCACAAACGCTGCGCTGCCGCCGTCGAACCAGTGCAGATCCTCGAGCAGGGTGACTTGCGTCTCGCGTTGCCCGCGCGCCTGTACCACGCGTCGCACCAGGTCGAATAACTGCCGCTGGCGCGCCTCGGGGTCGATGCGCGGGGGCGGGTTGTCCTGATCCGGAACTCCGAGGAAGTCGAAGATCAGTGGCAGGCTCTCGCGCAGGCGCTCGTCGAGCAGCAGCAGGCGGCCGGCAATGCGCTCGCGCGCCGTCGCGTCGCTGTCCTGGTCGGTGATGCCATAAAAAGCGCGGAACAGCCGCTGCACCGGCAGGAACGGAATCGCCTTGCCGTGGGCGACACCGGTCGTCTCGTACGTCATGAGGCCCTGCGACCGGCAGCGCTCCAGGAATTCGTAACAGAGCCGGCTCTTGCCGAGTCCCGCCTCGCCGACGATGCCGACCACCTGCGCATGACCTTCGCGGGCGCGTGCCAGCGCGGTTTCGATCAGGTGCATCTCATCGCCGCGCCCGACGAAACGCGAGAATCCGCGGCTCCGCGAGACATCGAGTCGCGTGCGCATCTGGCCGAGCCCCTGCATCTCGTAGACGTGCATCGCGCCTTGCACGCCCTTGATCTCCATTGCGCCGAGATCGCAGAGCGTGAAGTAGCCCTGCACCTGAGCGGCAGTGTGGGCCGTCAGGTAGACCTTGCCGGGCTCGGCGATCTGTTCCATGCGCGCCGCCAGCCCGACGGTATGGCCCTGGGCCGTGTAATCCATGCGCAGACCGTCGCCGACCGTGCGGATGCTGCCCACGACGACCTCGCCGGAGTTGAGACCGAGACGCGCCGAGAAGTTCAGCCCGCGGCCCAGGCGCAGTTCGTTGGCATAACGCCGGAGTCCGTCCTGCAGGTGCAACGCTGCGTAGCAGGCGCGGCGCGCATGATCCTCGTGCGCGATTGGCGCGCCGAACAGCGCCATGATCCCGTCGCCGGTGAACTTGTCGACGAAGCCTTCGAAGCGCTCTACGCCCTCGGCGAGGATCGTAAAGAAACGCTGCATGATCTCCGACCAGGCCTCGGGGTCCATCTGTTCGGCCAGGTCCATCGAGCCTTTGATGTCGGCGAACAGCACCGTCACCTGCTTGCGCTCGCCTTCCAGGCCGCCGCGTGAGCTCAGGATCTTCTCGGTGAGGTGCCTGGGGGCGGTGCGTACGGCCAGCTGCGGAGCGGACATCGCCGGGCGAGCGGTCAGCGCGCCGCCGCAGCCGCCGCAGAACTTCTCGCCGCGCTGGTTCGCCTCGCCGCACGACGCACAACGCGCGGCAAGCGCGGCGCCACATTCGGCACAGAACCGGCGCTCGGCGCGGTTGTCGTGCTTACAGGATGGGCATTGCATTGCTGTAGCGCCTCGCGCTCGCTGACTAGCATGGGGGGGTCAAAAGTCAGAGCGGGGACCGACCCCCGGGCAGAAACTGCAGCGCTACTCGGATTCGCCACGGGCACAGTCGAGCGCAGTCGACCGCAAACCCTTTCGGGAAATTGTCGTCAGAGGTAGACCCAGGGTCGGCGCTCCCGGTCCGCTTCTTCGAAACGCTCGATCGCCTGGCCGCGTCTCAACGCAAGCGCCAGGTCGTCGAGACCTTCCAGGAGAATCTCACGACGAAGCGTCCCCACATCGAAGGGGAAGGTGCGACCGCTCGGTGCGGTCACGCAACAATTCTCGAGATCGATCCGGAACCGTTTCGTGTCCCCCCGCGCCTCCTCTACCAGCGTCGCCATATCCGAGGCGTCGAGGACGACCGGCAGCAACCCGTTCTTGAAGCAATTGGAACGGAAGATGTCGCCGAAGCTCGGGGCGATGATGCAACGAAAGCCCATGCCGCGCACGGCCCAGACGGCAGTCTCTCGCGAACTTCCGCAGCCAAAATTGTGACCGGCCAGTAGAATCTCGGCGCCCTTCCAGCGCGCGCTGTTCAGGGCACAGTCCGGCTTGAGCGTGCCGTCGGCCGCGAATCGCAGCGACTCGAACGCGTGCTCGACCATGGAAGCCGTGCCCTCGAGAATTCGCCGCAGCGGCGTAATGACATCGGTGTCTACGTTGTCGACGGGAAAAGGGAGCGCGAGGCTATCAAGGGAGACGAACGGATCCATGGTTTTTCTTCCTTCGGTCGCCCACGCCTCAGGCGAGCGGCAACAAAGAGCGCGGATCGCGGATGCATCCGCTCACCGCTGCCGCGGCTGCAGTCGCCGGGCTTGCGAGGTGCGTGCGCGCACCCGGGCCCTGACGCCCGACGAAGTTGCGGTTGGAGGTCGAGACCGCGCGTTCTCCCGATGGCACGGCGTCGCCGTTCATCGCGATGCACATCGAACAGCCCGGCTCACGCCACTCGAAACCCGCGTCGCGGAACACGCGGTCGATCCCGAGCGCGACGGCTTCGCGCTGAACGCTCCGCGAACCTGCCACTACCCACGCCCGCACACCGGCCGCGACCTTGCGACCGCGCACCACGCGCGCGGCTTCGACCAGATCGGCGAGCCGGCTATTGGTGCAGGAGCCGATGAACACATGCTGCACGGCGATACCGTCGAGCGGTTCGCCGCCCTCGAGTCCCATGTAGGAGAGCGCATCGAGCCAGCTCCGCCTCGCCGCCGCGTCGGGAGCGCTGGCCGGATCGGGAACTCGTGCGTCGATCGCGACGGCGTGGGCGGGACTCGTGCCCCAGGTGATTTGCGGCGCAAGACTCGCGACATCGAGAGTGACTTCGCGGTCAAAAACCGCGCCGGTTTCGCTGGCAAGAGTGCGCCAGTGGCGCACCGCACGATCCCATTCGTCGCCGGCCGGGGCGTAGCGCCGTCCGCGCAGCCATTCGAACGTTGCTTCGTCGGGCGCCGTGAAGGCAAACCGTGCACCCATCTCCAGCGAGAGGTTGCACAGCGTCATGCGGCCTTCGAGTGAAAGCGCTTCCGAGAAACTTCCGGCGAACTCGACAGCGTAGCCGCAACCCGCGTCCGGCCCGTCGCGCGCGATGATCGCGAGGGCGACGTCTTTCGCGCTGACGCCCACTCCGAGCTTCCCGTCGATCCGTAGCCGCATCGTGCGCGGGCGATCGAGAACAAGCGTCTGCGTGGCCAGGACCTGGGTGACTTCCGTATTGCCGATGCCCAGGGCGAGTGCACCGAAGGCTCCCTGCGTGGAGGTATGACTGTCTCCGCACACGATCGTCAGTCCCGGCAGGGCCAGCCCGAGCTCCGGAGCGGAGACGTGGACGATGCCCTGTTCCTCGCTGCCCAAGTCGAACAGATGGATGCCGAGCTTCGCGCAGTGGTGTCGGAAAAGATCCAGCAGTGGACCGCCTCCGGCGGCATCGTCGTAACGGCTCGGCGAAGTCGATACGCCGTGATCCGGGAAAGCGAAGGTAAGCTCGGGCCTGCGGCAGCCGAGGTTCTTCTCCTCCAGGGATTGCATCGAGAAGGGGCCCGAAAGATCGTGAAGCAGGTGGCGGTCGATGTGGATGAGGTCGGCCTGCTCGTCGAGCCGCTCGACCACGTGCTCGTTCCACACTTTCTCGAACATCGTGCGCGGCCTGGGCGAGTTCATCGGAGATTCGCCTCTACGGCGTCGCAGAAGCGCCCGGTCGTGGCGGTTCCACCCTGGTCCGGCGTGAGAATCGTGCCCTCCGCATACGCCGCGCGCACCGCGCGCTCTATGGCTGCGGCCGCATCGGCAAATCCGAGATACTCGAGCATCATCGATGCGGAGAGCAGCGTCGCAGTCGGATTGATGACGTGGCGGCCGACGAGATCGGGTGCCGTACCGTGCGCCGACTCGAAGTAGGCGTAGTCGTCGCCGTAGCAGCCGCTCGGCGCGAGACCGAGCCCGCCGACCAGACCCGCAGCTGCATCCGACAGGACGTCGCCGTAAAGATTCGGCATTACGAGCACGTCGAAGGACGCCGGCCGGGCGGTCAGGCGATGGGCAAGATCGTCGATGAGAAGCGTCTCGAACTTGACGTCGGGATACTCGCTCGCGATCGCGGCGCCGACTTCCCGGAACAGCCCGTCGGTGCGCGGCAGCATGTTCCATTTCGCGCCCAGCGTAAGGTGGCCGGGTCTTCCCGCGGCCTTGCGCCTCCTGGCCACTTCGAAGGCGTAGCGAATCACGCGTTCGCTCCCCCGGCGCGTAATGGCCTTGATCGCAAAGCTTCCTTCACCCAGCTCGTCCACCCGTTTACCGGCCGTCAGGCTGTGGAGCGACAGTGGCGCAAGCTCGGCGATCTCGCCTTCGGCGTAAAGATAGAGGTCCTCGAGATTCTCGCGCACCAGCACGAGGTCGATTCCGGAGGGATCAGCGAGGCTGCTGCAAAACCCCTTGCTCCAGCGCAGCGGCCGAACGTTGGCGTAGGTCTGCTTGCCCCAGCGCAGATAGAACAGCGCACGGGCGGAAGCGCCCGAGGTGGCGCCGAAGAGCGTGGCGTCGGCGGCATCGATGGCTGCGCGCGCCGAGTCGGGGAACGGATCGCCGCTCTGGCGCATCGCCGCTTCGCCGACCAGCGGGAAACTCCAGCGGATTGGCAGCCCCATGCGCTCGAGGAGAGCGATGCTCGGCTCCATGGCTTCCGGCGCTGCGTCTTCCCCGGGCAGGACGACGACGGTCTTCGTCATCGTCGCCATTCGCGCGGCGATCGCGACGACGCGCCCGGAACGATCGCCCTAGTGAAGTGGGAGTGCATCTTCGGATTCTCCTGTCGTCTTGCGAACTCCAGCTTTCGGTCATGATCGTGTGGGGCTGGCGAGGCGAGTTCGGCGAATCAGCCGGGCTGGCGTCAATAAGAGTGACGGCGCCACGTGGTGTCAAGGCAGTTCACCGCGCATCCCGCTGCAACGTGCCACCGGACCCTCTACCGGCGCGATGAGTCGCTCCAGGCCACTCGCTGCGTCCGAACCAAGTGTCAATTCGTGCGGATCTACAGAGGATGGACGAGGCGAAGGCCAGGGAGCTTCACGAAGCTGCGGTCGTGGGTCCACAACTCGGAGGCGCCATGCTCGAAGACGGTGAGCGCGATCTGAAGATCGAAAACGCGCGGGCCCGCCACTTGCAGATCCTCCGCGAGCTGAAGAAGCCTCTCGTCGAACCCGGTCCCCGGCGTCCAGACGATCATACCGGCGTCGGCGCGAAGGTTGCGAAGAAACGCGGCCGCCTGAGTCGTGGAGGAAGCGCCTCCTGCCGCGCTGGCATGCGTGACGACGCTCCAGAACTCTCCCACGCTCTGCAAGGCAATGCCCCAGCCCCGCGGATCTTCGGCTGCGCGCTCGATCGATTTGCGAGCGGCCCGGTGCTCGCCTGTTCCCCGACGGTGCGCGTAGACCAGCAGATTGGTGTCGATCGCGATCATCGCCTCTTTCGGAGCCAGTCGTGCATTTCTTCCCGATCCGCCAGATCCAGCCCAGGCGGCAGGCCGCCAGTCACTGTCACCCATCGAATGGATCGCGGTTGCTCCCGCTTCGCCGACTTGCCGGGTTTCCCGGCGAGCTGATCGCGTAGCCCCTCGGTCACCAGCGAGCGCAACGGCCTGCGCAGCTCGGCGGCTCGCTTCTTGGCGCGCACGAGCAGTTCGTCGGGGATGTCGATCGTGGTCTTCATACAGCAAGCTGTATTACCATAAATATTGCTCGTCAAGGGCGGCGCGAACGATTCCCTGACGTCGTGCTTCGGCAGGGAGGATGCCGCTGAGCTGGGGCATCAGGGTGAAGATCGAGACGCCGGCGATGTACCACGTGCGCTCCCCGTGGGTGCCCTTTAACGTCCCATAAGTCCATGGCCGGGTGGGCCCAGCATGGACCGCGCGGAGCGCGGAGCCGGCGAAAAGCGGCCGCGGCGATATGGTTTTTTACAGACTCAGAATCGGGGGGCCACCCCAAGTAGCTACAGGCGCGGCGAAGTAGTCGTCTGCGTACGGCTCCGCCCATGTAGCGAGTAGCGCTCTCCACTTTAACTACTTGTTCTATAAGGAGAATCTTCGCACAGCGATCTTCCCAGGGCGGGTGCCGCATGCTAGCAAATGCCTCGAACAGGGGCCTCGGACCTGTTCCACATCACTCCGGGAGAATCGCGATCCATGAAAAAAATTCTGATAGCCATGACCGTGGCTGCACTGCTCGTCTCGGCTGCGCCGCGTCCGGCGTCGGCGTTCTGCCTGTTCAACTGTTCCACTGCGAAGACCAAGTATCCGATCGTGCTCGAGCACGGCATGGCCGGTTTCGACGCACTTTTTGGTGTCTATGAATATTTCTACGGAATCACGTCGGATCTCACCGATCACGGCGCGACCGTCTACACGCCGAACGTCAGTGCGTTCAACTCGAGCACGCAGCGCGGTGAGCAGTTGCTGTCGCAGGTGCAGACGATCGTAGCCGCAACCGGCAAGGGCAAGGTGAACCTGATCGGCCACAGCCATGGCGGCTTCGACATCCGCTACGTCGCTTCGGTGCGTCCCGACCTGGTCGCATCGGTGACGTCGGTCGCAACGCCGCACAAGGGCGCCGATCTCGCGACGTACCTGCGCTCGCACATCTCCGGCGGAGGCTTCGTCGAGAGTGTGCTCTCGTACTTCGCCAACAGCCTCGGCATGGTGCTGAACCTTCTGACCGGGCACAGCAACCAGCAGGATGCGATCGCCGGCCTGGATTCGCTGACCGCGACCGGCGCCGCCGCGTTCAACGCTTCGTATCCGAAGGGCGTACCGACGACGTCGTGTGGCAGCGGTGCAGCCACCGTCGGCGGCATCTACTACTACTCGTGGTCGGGAACCGGCGTGCTGACCAACGCGCTGGACATCTCCGACGTGGCTCTCGGCCTGTCGTCGCTCTTCTACTCGGAGTCGAACGACGGCCTGGTCGGCCGCTGCAGCTCGCACCTCGGAACCGTGATTCGCGACAACTACTTCCAGAACCATCTGGACGAGGTCAACCAGGTGCTCGGCCTGGTGTCGATCTTCGAGACCAATCCGGTCACGCTGTTCGAGAATCATGCCAATCGGCTGAAGAACCTCGGCCTCTGATTCGCATTCCGGCGGCGCCGGAATCAGAATCCCAGCGCGAAGGCGGGTCCGACAAGCGCGGACCCGCCTTCCGTCGTTCGAGCCGACCGATTCGAGCTGACCAAGAGGAAGCGAATTGACGACGAGAGTTCGCACGCTGGTATGGATCGGCATCGTGACCGGTCTGTTGCTGATGTGGTGGTCGCGGCCCTCGCGCGTCGGCGTGCCGGGTGCAGGGAGCATCGCAGCAACGACGAGCACCCCGTCGGCCGACGAGGATGCCGCGCGTGCACGCGGCGCAGACTCGCTGCGCGACAGCGCAGCGCATCACAACGCCGAGCATCACGAAACCTCCGGTGTCGGCTCGCTGGCGGGAACCGAAGTGGCCGGCGGGCTGCTCGTCGACGCCAGCGGCAACTTCGTGCCCGGTCCGGAAGCCGTCGAACTGTTCGAATATTTCCTGTCGACGATCGGCGAGAAGCCGGTCGAGCAGATCCTCGCGGATATCAGGAACGAGATCCGGCGCCGTCTTCAGGCGCCCGCCGTCGACCAGGCGCTGGCCTTCCTCGACCGCTACATGCTCTACCGCGACCGCGGCGTCGCGCTCGGCCTGTCGGATCCGGGCAGCGACGACCTGCGCGCACGATTCGAGAGCCTGCGCGCTCTTCGCCGGGAGATCTTCGGTCCGGAACTTTCCGATCGGCTGTTCGGCGACGCCGAGGCGGAAGCCGAGGTCGCGATCGAGCAGCAGGAAGTCGCCAAGGATCCGGACCTCAGCGACGAAGAGAAGAAGGCGAAGATCGACAAGCTCTACGAAAACCTTCCGCCGGCGGCCCGCCAGGCCTACGAGCAGTCGAAGGCCGTCGAGACGCTCGAGGAGGACGAGGCGAAGATCCGCGCATCCGGTGGCGGCGACGAAGACATCCGCACACTGAGGGTCGAGCGTTTCGGGGAAGACGGCGCCGACCGGCTGGAAACTCTCGACAAGGAGCGCGCGCAGTGGAATTCGCGCTTCGACGACTACCGTAGCGCGCGAGACGGCATTCTTGCCGACGCCAGCCTGTCGGATGCCCAGAAGCAGGCGGCCATCGATCGCCTGCAACAGCAGCGTTTCAACGACAACGAACGCATCCGGGTCAAGGCCCTGGACGAACTCCGCGACCAGCAGCAGAGCGCATCCCGCTAGATCGGAGGGGATAGCGACGGAGTCGCAGCGCTGTCGCGGGGTCGGTCGCGCTCGCGCTCGACGCCCGGCGCATGACGCCCGGCGCATGACGCGCGGTGCGTGACGCGCAATGCATGACGAATAATGCGCGGTGGGTGCCCCCGCGTCAGGCCGACTCGCGCCATGCCGGCGGCGTCGCTTCGGCCAGGATCTCCCGCGCGCGGTCGAGCCCCGCGGCAAGGTTGGGCTGCAGGTTGGCGTCACCGATGTGCCGGTGGAACTCCGCTTGCTCCATCAGCTTCGAAGGCTGGTCGCGCATTCCGCAGATCACCAAGTGACGCCCGGTCGCCTCGAGCCTGGCGCCCAGGTTCTCGAGCGCGTGCAGGCCGGTGGCATCAATCGCGGTCATGTTGCGCACCCGCAGGACGACCACTGTCGGCAGGTCGTCGAACTCCTCTTCGATGACCGCCAGCTTGTCGGTCGCGCCGAAGAGGAAGGGCCCGTGGATGCGGTAGACGACGACGCCGTCGGGAATCGGGTTCGACTGCAGGCTGTGCACGACGCCGCCGGCGACGTACTCCGCGGTGACGCGCGAGACGGTCGTCGTGCTCGTGACCTTGCGGATGTACAGAAGCGCCGCGAGCATCATCCCGGCTTCGACCGCCACCGTAAGGTCCGCGAGCACGGTGAGCGCGAACGTGATCATCCAGACTGCAATGTCGGCCCACGTCAGCCTCACGATCTCGCCGATCTGCCCCCACTCGCCCATGTTCCACGACACCACCATCAGGATTGCCGCCAGCACGCACAGCGGAACGTGCCCGGCAAGAGGCGCCGCGACGAGAATGACGAGCAGAAGCGTCAGTGCGTGGACGATCCCCGCCACCGGCGTGCGTGCGCCCGAGCGGATGTTGGTCGCTGTCCGCGCGATCGCGCCGGTTGCCGGCAGGCCGCCGACGAGCGGGGACATGATGTTGGCGATCCCCTGCGCGAACAGCTCGACGTTCGGATTGTGCCTGTCGCCCGACATCCTGTCGGCGACGACTGCCGACAGCAGCGACTCGATCGCACCGAGCATGACCACCGTCAACGTCGGAGACAGCAGAGGCAGGATCAGGTCGGCCCGGAAGTGCGGCAACATGATCGTCGGCAGCCCGCTCGGGATTCCGCCGAACCGCGATTTGATGGTTTCCACCGGCAGCCCGAAGAGCCACGCGACGATCGTTCCGACGACGAGCGCGACGACGGAGCCAGGCACCGCAGGGCGATAGTGGCGCACGACCAGGATGACGGCGAGCGCGGCGACCGACATCAGCGTCGCGGACCACGACAGCGAGCTCCAGTGCGCGCCGATCGCCTGCAGGCGGCCGAGGAAGTCCCCCGGCACCGGGTCGATCGCGAGGCCGAAGAAGTCCTTGATCTGCGTGCTGGCGATCAGCACCGCGATGCCGTTGGTGAAGCCGATGACGACGGGCCGCGGAACGTACTTGACGGCGGTACCGAGCCCGGTGACGGCGAGCGCGACGAGAATCACGCCGGCCATCATCGTGCACATGAACAGGCCGTCGAGGCCGTGTCTGGCAACGATCCCCGCGACGACGACGACGAAAGCGCCGGTCGGGCCGCCGATCTGGGTGCGCGAGCCGCCGAGCGCCGAAATCAGGAATCCCGCAACGATGGCGCAGTAGATCCCCGCCTGCGGCGCTACGCCGGAGGCGATCGCGAAAGCCATCGCGAGCGGCAGTGCGACCAGCCCCACCGTGATCCCGGCCAGCGTGTCGGCGGCCAGCGTGCCGAGCGTGTAGCCGCGCAGGCACAGCAGCAGCTTCGGCAGCGGTATCGCCGACGCGTCACGACTCCTGGCCTGGGTGCCGACGGACATGCGCATCTACAGCTCCTGCAGGATTCGCAGGGCTTCCTGGACATGGGCCTGGAAGTACTTGCGCATCTTCGCGAGGATCTCGCTCAGCAGCGGGTCGCGAAGCGCGTAGAAGGCCTGCGTTCCTTCCTTGCGGTTGACGACGAGTCCCTTGGCACGCAGCACCGCCAGGTGCTGGGACAGGTTGGCCGGCTCGATCCCGATCTTCTCCATCAGGCTGGACACTGGCTGCTCGCCCTCGGCAAGACACTCGGCGATGTGGATGCGCGTCGGGTGCGCGAGCGCCTGGAACACTTCGGCCTTGAAGCGCCGCAGCGCTACGGAGCGGTCGCCGTTCGTCGGAGCACGTTTCATCGATTTCGGCATTGCGTAATTGCGCAATTATGAACCGAAGGATCCGGGATTTCAACTGCCGCGCGCGCGTCACTATGTCTCGACGACAGGTGGGGAAAGGCCGGCCGTCGCCCATTTGTCGGTGGCGACGACGACGCCGCATGCCCGTCTACTCCGCATGCTTCGCGACGAGCTCGGGCACGAACTGTGCGACGTCGAGAGTCCCGAGACAGCAGCAAGGTCGGGCTCACCGCGAGGAGGCCGAGTGGTGCGGGTGCTCCGCCGCGCGGGGGCGTCTCCCCCTTTTCATCCCTGTCAGCTTACCGGATTGCGCGCCGTTACGATCCACGCCGCGCCGTCGATCATCACTGACCGCTCGCCGGGGCGGCCTGCGAAGGCGGCACGAACCGCGGCCGAGGCGCGGGCGCGGATGTCGTCGGGCTGATTAGCGAGGGCGCGCGACAGCGGCCCGACCTCGAACGCTATCTCCACCGCGTCGTCGATCGCCGCGTCCCGCGTCCTGCCCTCGCCGAACGGGATGGAAGCATCAAAGGGCGCGATAGCAATATCGGTGAAGCCGGCCGCCGTCAGAATGCGCGCCATCCTCCCCGGGTCGCTGAACGAGAACGGGCCGGGCGCTTCGGGATCGGGCGGCGCGGTCGGCGGAACGATGCCCTTGATCGCGCCCATCGGCAGGCGCACCCAATCGTTCTCGGCCGCGCCGCGCCAGCAGACGAAAGCTACCCGCCCGCCCGGCTGCAGCGCGCGGCGCAAATGGGCGAACGCCCCTGCCGGATCGTCGAAGAACATCACCCCGAAACGTGAGAACAGGATGTCGAACGCGCCCTGGGGCAGTTCGGCACTGCCCGCGTCGGCCACCCGGAACTGGGCCGGCGCATCCTGTGGCGCAAGCGCGCGCGCTCGGCCGATCAGCGGTTCGGATATGTCCACGCCCAGCACTTGGCCCCTAGCGCCGACGCGGGCGGCCAGAGCCAGACTCGACGCGCCCGCGCCGCAGCCGACATCTAGCACGCGCTCGCCCGTCGCGGGCGCGGCGGCTTCGATCGCGGCCTGGCCGAACACCGCCAGCATGGCGTCGAGCCGGGCCTGGTAGGCGACCCAGCGCTCCCCGCTTTGGCCGTTCCAGTCGGCGACCTGATCGGTATTTCGCTCTGTCATGCCATTTCCTCGTTCTGATTCACCAAGCTATCCTTTGATTCGTTACTGCCAAGCCGGCATGGCTCGCACGCAACCGCGATTGGCGACGACAACAGCTGTCCGGCGCGGCGCTCTCGCCTCGAGTCGCTCGATTTCGCGCACCGACACGCAGCCACGCCACCGAGGCAGGCCAGGGCGGCGTCGTCCTCGCACTCTCACTGCGGAAGCATAGCCTGCCACGAGGTACGCTCTGCACCATTGGATAGGCCCCGTTCGAACGGAACGAGTGGGCTCGTCTCCGTGATCGTCGGGTCGATCCTGAACCAGATCGCGTACAGCGCCGGCAGGAAAACCAGCGTGAGAACCGTCCCGGCGAATGTTCCACCGATCAGCGTATACGCGAGCGTTCCCCAGAAGACCGAGTGCGTCAGCGGAATAAACGCCAGCATGGCGGCGAGCGCCGTCAGGATGACCGGTCGCGCGCGCTGGATAGTGGCTTCGACGACGGCATCGAAGGGCGCCAGCTGGTCTTCCTCGTTGGTGCGGATCTGGCCGATCAGGATCAGCGTGTTGCGCATCAGGATTCCCGCAAGCGCAATCAGACCGATCAACGCGTTGAACCCGAACGGTTGATGGAACAGCAGCAAGGTCGGGACGACCCCGACCAGGCCGAGCGGTGCGCTCGCGAACACCATCGCCATCGCGGAGATCGACCGGACCTGGAAGATGATCGTGATGAGCGTGAGAGCGATCATGATGGGGAACAGCGGAGCGATCGCACGATTGGCCTTGCCGGACTCCTCGGTGGCGCCGCCCTCCTCGATTCGGTAGCCCGCCGGCAGATTCGCGACGACGGGCTGGAGCGCTTTCCGGATGGCCGCAGACACGTCCGGCGGTTGCAAGCCGTCGGCAATGTCTCCACGCACCGTCACCGTCGGTGTGCGATCGCGCCGACGCAGGACGGGATCTTCCATGCGGATCTCCACCTTACCGATTTGCGACAGTGGAATCCGCTGGCCTGCACTTCCCACCAACGTGAAATCGGTGATGCGGCTCGGATCGAGCCGCGCGTCGCCCGCAGAGCGGGCAATGACCTGCACCGAGCGGATGTCTTCGCGGACCTCGGTGATCGGGATTCCGCTCAGCAGGAACTGAAGTTGCTGCGCAACGTCGCCCGTCGTCAAGCCGATCGTTTGCAGCCTGTCCTGCTCGAGCGAGAAATGAAGCGTGGGCACGCGATCGCCCCAATCGGTATTGACGGTTCTCATCTCCGGCTCGGCCTGCATCGTGGCACGGACCTGCGCCGCAATTTCGCGGAGCTTCTCGGGCTCAGGTCCCATGACGCGAAAGGCGACGGGGAAGGGCGAGGGCGGACCGAACACGAGCTGGGTAGCGCGCAGGCGGGCTTCCGGCGCCAGGCCGGCCGCCACCGCCTGTCGAAACTTCAGCTTGAGCGCGTCACGCGATTCTTCGCTCTGTGTCAGGACGACGATCTTCGCGAACGAGGGATCGGGCAGCTCGGGAGACATGGGGATGTAGAAGCGCGGCGCACCCTGTCCGACGTAGGCGGTCACGATCGCCGCTTCCGGCTGCTCGGCCAGCCACGACTCGACCTTGGCGCTGGCGGCACTGGTCTGCTCGATCGACGTGCCATACGGCATCTGCACTTCGATGAGCACCTCCGGCCGATCGGAATTCGGAAAGAACTGCTGCTTGACGACTCCCATGCCGAGGAGCGCGACGGCGAATACGCCGACCACGCTCCCGGCGACGAGCCATTTGCGGCGAACGACGAGACCAAGCACCCGGCGAAAACGGTTGTACAGAGGCGTGGCGTAGATCGCGCCGTGCCCGCCCTTTGGCTTCGCGACGTCCGGAAGCAGCTTCACTCCGAGATAAGGCGTGAACACGACCGCAACGATCCAGGATGCGATCAGCGCGATTCCTACGATCCAAAACATGTTGCTGGTGTATTCGCCGGCGCTCGATTTGGAGAAGCCGTTCGGCATGAAGCCGATCGCGGTCACCAGGGTCCCGGCGAGCATGGGCGCGGCGGTATGGCTCCAGGCATACGCTGCCGCGTGCGTGCGCTCGTGGCCTTCCTTCATCTTCACGACCATCATCTCGATCGCGATGATCGCATCGTCGACCAGCAGCCCGAGCGCCAGGATGAGCGACCCGAGCGTGATGCGATCGAAGTCCTTGCCGGTCGCCGCCATCACGATGAACACCGCGGCAAGCGTCAGAGGTACGGCCGCCGCGACGACCATTCCGGCGCGCCATCCCATGCTGAGAAAGCCCACCAGAATCACCACGGCGAGGGCAACGAAGAACTTGATCATGAACTCGTCGACGGCCGAGCGGATGTTCACGGACTGGTCGGTGACCTTCGACAGCCCCATGCCGAGCGGCATCTCCGCATTGATCGCCGCCGCTTCGGTCTCGAGCGCTTTGCCGAGGTCGAGGCCGTTCCAGCCTTCGCGCATGATCACGCCGAGCAGCAAGGTCGGTTCGCCGTTGTTGCGGATCAGGAGAGTCGCCGGATCCTCGTAGCCTCGTGTCACCGTGGCGACGTCGGAGAGCTTGAGCGTACGGCCCTGCGCGGCGACGGGCGTACTCCGGATCGCATCGAGGTCGGCGATTGCTCCGTCGAGTCGGATGAAGACCTGCGGACCGTTGGCTTCGAACGAGCCCGCCGGCGTGATCTCGTTGCGGCCGCTGAGTGCGGCAAAGATGTCCCGAGGTGACACGCCGAGGGTGGCGAGGCGATCATGGGAGAATTCGACGAAGATCTTTTCCGCCTGCTCGCCGATGATGTTGACCTTCTTGACACCCGGTACGTGAAGAAGCCGTTGGCGTAAGACTTCGGCATCGCGAACGAGGAATCGATGAGGCTCTCCGCGCGCCTTCAGCGCATAGAGCGCGAAGTTCACGTCCGAATATTCGTCGTTCACGATCGGACCGATCACGCCCCGCGGCAGGTTGTGGGCTTCGTCTCCGAGCTTCTTGCGTGCCTGATAGAATTCTTCCGCAACTTCGGCCGGTGGGGTGCTGTCGAGCAGAATCACCGTGGAGAAGGCCAGTCCCGGCCGCGAGAATGTCTCGGTCCGGTCGTACCAGCGGAGCTCCTGCATCCGCTTCTCCAGCTTCTCGGCGACCAGCTCTTCCATCTCCTTTGCCGTGGCTCCCGGCCACGCCGTGACGACGGTCATCTGCTTGATCGTAAAAGAGGGATCTTCCGCCCGCCCGAGCCTGAAAAAGGCCATGATGCCGGCGATGGCGATCGCGACGAGCAGGAAAAGAGTGACCGAGCGCTCTCGTACGGCGAGAGCGGAGAGATTGAAGCTGCTCATGGCTCGGCGGTCGCGCTCCCCGCCAGTCGCACCGACTCGCCTTCGTGCAGCAGATGTACGCCGAGCGCGACGATGCGATCGCCCGGCGCGAGATCGCCGACAACCGCGGCCGCTTCCGCGCCGAGTTGAGAGACTTCGACCGCACGCCACGTGACCCGAGGCGTTTCGCCTTCGATCCGCCACACGCCTGGACCATTGCCCGCATCGAAAATCGCGCCGGTCGGGACCCGTAGTGTCGGCGTGGACGTGATGGACGGAATCTGGATCGACACGGTCGAGCCGAGCGGCGCCTCTGCCAGACTCGCGCCCAGTACATACCGTGCCTCGAACGTCCGAGTCTTCGCGTTTGCGGCATCCGACAACTGGCGAAGTTGCGCAGAGCCCGTCAGCTCGCTTCCATACAACATCGCCCGGCCCATCGATCCGATTGCCGGACGAACCGTTTCGGGCAGATCGATGACCGCTTCGCGTTGACCGGCATGCGCGATACGCACGACGACCTGTCCGGCGGCAACGACTTGTCCCGGTTCGGCGAGAGTCTCCACCACCACACCGTCGGCATCGGCAAGAAGATCGGTATAGCTCGTTTCATTGCGAGCGACATCGGCGTAGGCGTCGGCCGCGTTGAGCTCCGCCTTTGCCGACTTGGCCGCCGCTTCGGCTTTTTCGTAAGTCGAGGCGGAGACCGCGCCCGCAGCGCTGAGAGCGCGATCGCGAATCTCGTCCTTCTCGGTCTGGCGCGCGCGCGCCGCCGCGGCCGCAACGGCCTCCTCTCTCGCGCGCGCGGCAAGCTTCAAATCCGCGGCATCGATACGCATCAGCGGTTGGCCGCGCGTCACGGTTTGACCGGTGTCGACCAACCGCTCCAGGATCTTTCCGGGCACCCGGAAGCCAAGGTCGCTTTGCACACGCGCCGCGACGATTCCCGTGAACGAGCGCTCCGTCTGAGTGGCGGCCTCCACCGTTGCGACCCGCACGAGAGCACTCTGCGTGCGCGGGTCGTCGGACGAGTTCGCGTTCGTGCAGGCAGCCGAGGCGAAGGGCAACAGGGCCAAAGAGGCGAAACGCGAAAGATTACCGCGCTGAAGCATGGAGGTCTCCGTCGGTTGGTGATCGCGGCGATGTGTCGTGAGCGGAAGTTGGATGCGCGGTCCTGGCAGTGCCGGTCGCTACGTTGCTCGGTCCCGACCATCCGCCTCCCAGAGCACGGAACGATGCGACCGCGGCGCGCGCGGAGTCGGCGCGTGTCTTTGCCAGCTCGTCGTCGGCGACGAGGAGTAGGCGGTCGGCGTCGAGGACGTCCGTCAGGCCGATGGCGCCTCCTCGATACGCAGTCTCCGCAAGATCGCGCGACTTCTGGAGCGCCGCCACCTCGCTCGCGAGCTCGTTGCTGCGTGCCTCCGACTCAGCGAGCAGCATGAATGCGTTCTCGACGTCTTCGGCAGCCCGAAGAATCGAGCTTCGAAAACGAGCCAATGCTTCGGCTTCGGCGCCGCGAGCCTCCGCGACCTCGCTGTGGATCTTGCCGAAGTCGAAGAGTCGCCAGCGCAGCCCCGCGATGCCTTGCGGCTGGAATGTCGCCGATCGGAAGAGATGATCGACGTCGACACTCTCGAACCCGAGCAGGCCGGCGATCGAGAGCTTGGGATAATACTCTGCAAGTGCAGCGCCGATCCGCGCGCTCGATGCCGCGACACGGCGCTCGGCGGCGATCACGTCCGGCCGCCGGCGCAGGACATCGACGGGTTCATCGCCGCTGGGAATGTTCGGGATGGCCGGAATCTGAGCCTCGCTCGCGAGCTCTGCCGCAAAAGTGCCAGCAAAAGTGCCAGGTTGTTCGGCCATCAGAACGTCCAGGCGATTGCATTGGGCTTCGAGGCCGGAGACGAGCAGCGGCACCGTGCCGCGGGCGTGCGCGAGCAGCGCGTCAGCCTGGGCGACTTCGAGTTCGCTGGCATCGCCGTGTGCGAACCGAAGGCGGATCAGACCGAGCAGACGCTCGTCGGTCGCAATCTGCTCGCGAGCGAAGGCAAGACGCGCCTGGAAGCCGCGCACGAGGAAATAAGCGTCCGCTGCTTCTGCCGCGACGGTGATCCGGGTAGCGACGCCGGCCGCTTGCGCGGCTTCCGCTTCCGCTCCTGCGGCCTGCGCGCCACGTCTGAGCCCGCCGAAAAGATCGACTTCCCAGCTCGCGCCCACGCCGATGTCGTAGAGCGTGACGTTGCGATCGAACCCCGGCGATTGCCCGCCGATCGCGCCGATCGGGCTCTCGAGGGATTGACGAATGGGCGAGACCTGGGCGGCGGCATCCGCGGTCGGGAAAAGCGCTGCGCCGGCTCCTCGTGCCGCTGCCCGCGCCTGGTCCACCCGTGCCAGGGCGGCCGCGAGGTCGAGATTCTGTTCCAGCGCACGCTCGATGAGGCTCGTGAGTTCCGGATCGCCGAAGCCCGTCCACCAGCGATCGAGCGGGGGCGCGGGTGCCGCGGCGTTCCTCGCGTGGATCGCAGCCGCGTTGTGAAAGCCGCCGAGCTTCAGGGGCAGGGGGTGATAGTCGGGACCGACGGTGCAACTCGCGAGGCTGATGGCGCAGAGGATTACGAGCCTGGCACCGGAGGGATGGAGAATGCGGAGCCTCGTGGCGAGCGTCCCCGTCTGCCAGCGGGCCGCCACGAGTGTGCGAGGCGGGCTCTCGGCCAGGATCGAGCACCGAACCATGGACGTTGTAGTATGATGATGATCATAGCAAAGCAAGCGGAAAATACACTAAGACTATGGGTACTTGACTGTCTATAGCATGATTGCTAGCATTTAGCCTGTGCGATATGACGAGGCCCACAAGGAAAAGACGCGACTTCGAGTCCTCGGCGAAGCCGCCGCGGCGATCCGGACGAAGGGCGTGGAGCGTGTCAGCGTTGCGGAGGTAATGGCCGCCGCGGGGCTCACGCATGGTGGGTTCTACGCCCACTTCGAATCGAAGGACGACCTGGTCGCGCAGGCGATCACGCACATGTTCGGCATCGCGCACGGCCGCTTCCTGAGTCTGACGGAGGAGCGCGAGCCCGCGGCGGCGATCGCGAATTACGTGGAGTTCTATCTCGGGGCGTCGCACCGTCTCGATCGCGCGGCCGGCTGCCCAGTCGCAACACTTTCGGGCGACCTCCCGAATATGTCGGAACGAGCGCGCGAGCGCTTTACCGACGGCACCGAGCGTTGGGCCGCAGCGCTTGTGAAGCTCGCGAAGAAACTCGGTGTAAAAGATGCGGAGGCGGTCGCCTGGTCGGCGATCGCCGAGATGGCCGGCGCGCTCGCGCTGTCGCGCACCGTCTCCGACGAGCGGGCGGCGGCGATCCTGCGCAACTCACGCGCGAACGTGAAGGGGCGGTTCGGTATCGGCGCACGCTGACAGGACCAAGATCAGTAGTGGGTATTTTGCCGGGGTTGGCCGCGCTTGTCTTGCTCACGTCCACGCTCCTGCCGCGTACGGCGCCGCTCACCACACCGTCTTCAGCGCGTCGTACCGTCGAAGTTGTTCATCCTTCGTCACCAGCGTCGCCGCGGCAAGCAACGCCGTCGCTGCAATGATGCGATCTCCGGGGTCGCCATGAATCTCGAGCCTGGAGCCTACGGCGGCGACGGCCGGTGTCAGCGGGAGGATCTCGGCCCTTGTGGATTCGAGCGCGTGTTCAATCCATTCGAGAAGGCTCCGGTCGAGCTCGATTCTGCGCTTGCGGACCAGCATTGCAGTTTCCCAAAGACTGATCGCCGCTACTCCGACGCGCTTCGCTCGTCGGATCTCCTTCGCGGCTGGCCGGCTCAGCCGCTTCGGGTCGCTGGCCAGCCAGATCCATGCGTGCGTGTCGAGGACGATCAAGACTCGACGTCCCAGGGCTCGTCGAGAGGCGCAACGATGTCTCCATGGTACTTCACGCTGCCGAGCAGGCTCGCGGGCTTCGTTTCCGGAGTAATCGGGACAAGTTGAGCGACTGGACGGCCGTGCTTGGTGATGATCACGCCGGCTTTCGTTTCGGCGACGCGATCGAGCACGGACAGGCACTTGGCCTTGAATTCGCCGGCGGCCATTCGCTGGGAATTTTTCATGGTCATAATTTTATGACCTAATTGATGCGGCGGAGCAATCCCTGGAAGGCTCGACCAGTCCTGCTGCGCCAAGGCAGACTGCCTCGTGTCGATCACCGGGCCACACATGCACGTCCGGTTGCTGCATCGCGGCGCTCGATCCCCGTGGGTTGCTCCGTCGACACCCGGTATTGCAATGCCTCGGAGACATGCGCGTGATCGATTTCGTCGCTGCCGGCAAGGCACGCGATCGTTCGCGCGACACCGACGCAGCGTGAAATCCCTCGCGCCGAAAGCGCCATCGTTCGCGCCGCACGCGCAAGCACGGACTCTGCTGCCGCAGTAAGCCGCATCGCCGCTGCGAGTCGTCGGCGCCGACGCGCGGCGACGACACGTGCTCTTGCCGCTGCGCTGGTCTCCTCGGTTCCACTCGCGCGCAGCTCCTCCACCTCCACGCTCGGCACGTCCACGTAAAGATCGATGCGATCGAGCAACGGCCCGCTGATGCGCGCGCGATATCGCGCGACATCTCCATCGCTGCAGCGACACTCCCGCAGTTTCGTGCGCCAGTAACCGCAAGGGCAGGGATTCATCGCCCCAACCATCAAAAATCTCGCAGGAAACGTCGTCTTTGCCCCCGCGCGGCTGATCGTGAGCTTGCGGTCCTCCAAGGGCTCGCGAAGCTGGTTGAGGATCCGCGGCGAGAACTCGGGAAGCTCGTCGAGGAAGAGCACGCCGTTGTGCGCGAGGCTGATCTCGCCGGGCTGAGGCCAGGAGCCGCCGCCGACCAGGCCGGCGCCCGACGTCGTATGGTGCGGCGCCCGCCACGGTCGTCTCGTCACGAGCACGGCTTCGCCCTTGGTTCGCGCGATGCTGTGGATGGACGTCGTCTCAATGGCTTCGGCCAGGCTCATCGGCGGAAGAAGAGTGACCAGCCGCCGCGCGAGCATCGTCTTGCCGGCTCCGGGCGGACCCGAAAGAAGCAGCGGATGTTCGCCGGCCGCCGCGATCTCCAGTGCGCGCTTGGCGGTACCGAGTCCGCGAATGTCGCAGAGATCGACTTCGTCGCGCTCATCGGCCGCGGCGGTCAGCAGCCGCGATGCATCGGTATGCACCGGCGACGAGGAAAAGTTGCCCGAAACCAGCTCGAGCGCTTCACGAAACGTCGCGACGCCGTAGACGCTGACGCCTTCGGCCAGCGCCGCTTCCGCGGCATTCGGACGGGCGACCACGAGGCGCGCCGGTCCGTCGCGCGCCGCCGCGATCGCTGCCGGGAGTGCGCCGCTGACGGGCCGAAGCGTCCCGTCCAGCCCGAGCTCGGCCAGGAAGACGGCGTTGGCGATGGCTGCGACCGGGATCTTTCCGTCCGCAGCGGCGATCGCGATGGCGATGGCGAGATCGAAGCCGGAGCCTCCCTTGCGTCTGGACGCGGGAGAAAGGTTGACCGAACAGCGTTTGGACGGGAACCCGCCGAGCGTGTCGCGTACCGCCGTGCGCACGCGCTCGCCGCCCTCGCGCACGGCCGCGTCGGGCAGGCCGACGATCACGAAATAAGGAAGCCCGTTGGCAACGCTCGCTTCGACCTGCACGAGGTAGCTGTCGATGCCCTGATGCGCGGCGGTAAAGGTCACAGCGTACACGGGCTGTTTTCTGCCGCGTGCGCGGGCGGGTCATCAATGACAGCGCAGGAATTTCCGCGATTCGCGAAGACAATTTCCGCTGCTGCGGCGGCAAAAGCGCCTTCGCGGACAGTCACTGGCACCCGCGGCAATCCTGTCCTAACGTTTTCCTTACAATGATCCCCCCAGATTCTCCGTTCCTGGGCAAAAGCAGGAACACGGCCTCGCACGGATGGTCGCCTTTTTTCCGCGCACTGCCGACCGCGGCCTGAGCTGCCCCATGCCCAGAGAGAATCCGAAGTTGGACGTTTCCTCCTCGCCCGCCACGCCGCGGCAGATCCCGCTGGATTCGCCCGAGGCCTTCCTTAACCGGGAGCTGAGCTGGCTCGCGTTCGCGCGGCGCGTGCTCGAGCTCGCGGGCGACCCCGAGCTTCCACTTCTGGAGCGGGTCAAGTTCCTCGGCATCCACGCGATGCTCCACGACGAGTTCTTCATGAAGAGGGTGGGTGGCCTGCTGCAGCAGGTGCGCAGGTCGGGAGCGCGCCGCTCGCCCGACGGGCGCACGCCGCACGAGGAGTTGGAAGCCTGCCGCGCCGAAGTGCGCTCCCAGCTCGAAGTGGTCTCCGCGCTGATGCTCCGCGACATTCGTCCTGCACTTCGCGAGGCCGGGCTTGCGATCCTCGACTGGGAGGAGCTCGACGAGGCGCAGCAGTCAGCGTTGCGCGAGGACTTCGAGCACACGGTGCTGCCGATCCTGACGCCGCTGGCGATCGATGCCGAGCATCCTTTCCCATTCATCTCGGGGCAGGGGCTGAATCTCGCCATCCAGTTTCCCACTGCCGGCGGACGCGAACGAGTGCTCCGCCTGAAGGTCCCGACCAACCGTTCACGCTGGGTCGCCGTGCCGGGTCCTGCGGGCTTCGTTGCGCTCGAGCAGGTGATTGCCGCGAACCTCGATCTCGTCGTTTCGGGCAGCGACACGTTCCGGCACTATTTTTTCAGCGTCACGCGCGCGGTCGAGGCCGATCCCGAGATCATCGACGACGAGGACGAAGCAGAAGCGCTGCTTCCCGGCGCGATCGTGCGCCAGGTGACGCGCGACCTGAAGGCGAGGCGTTTTGCCGGCGTTTCGGGCCTCAAGGTCAGCAGCGACATGCCCGTGGAGCTCCAGACCTGGCTCGCGCGGCAGCTCGGCCTCTCGATCGACGACGTCTACGTGACCGAGACGTTCCTCGGACTGAGCGACCTGATGTCGCTCAGGGTGCCGGACGCCGAAACCCTGCTGCTGCCGCCGTACGAGCCGGTCGATCATCCGCGCCTGCGCAGCGACGATGCCGAGCCGGGGTCGATGTTCCGCGAGATTGCACGCGGCGACATCCTGCTGCACCACCCGTACCACAGCTACGAAAGCTCGGTGGTGCGCTTCCTGCAGGAAGCAGCCGAAGATCCGCAGGTGCTGGCGCTCAAGATCACGATCTACCGCACCAGCCGCGACTCGCCGATCATCCGTGCGCTGGCCGAGGCGGCGCGCCGTGGCAAGCAGGTCGCCGTGCTCGTCGAGATCACCGCGCGCTTCGACGAAGCTCCGAATATCGCGTGGGGCCAGTTCCTCGAGCGCGAGGGCGTGCACGTTTCCTACGGCGTCGAAAAACTGAAGACCCACGTCAAGCTCGCGCTGGTCGTGAGGGACGAGGGCGGCAAGCTTCACCAGTACGTGCACATCGGCACCGGCAACTACCACGAAGGCACGGCGCGCATTTACGAGGACCTCGGCCTTCTGACTGCGGATGCGGGGCTCTGCCGCGACGTCGCGCTCCTGTTCAACCAGCTCACCGGCGCGCTCAAGCCGCGCTCCTACGGAAAGCTGATCGTCGCGCCGCAGCACATGCGCACCCGTTTCATCGAGCTGATCCGCCGCGAGGCCGAGCACGCGCGCGAAGGACGCCCGTCGGGAATCCGCGCGAAGATGAATCAGCTCCAGGACCAGGAGCTGATCCGCGAGCTTTACGAGGCGGGGCGCGCGGGCGTGCCGGTCTCGCTCGACGTGCGCGGGCTCTGCTGCATCCGTCCCGGCGTGGCAGGACTGTCCGAGAACATCCAGGTGTTCAGCATCGTCGGGCGTTTCCTCGAGCACTCGCGCCTCTACGAGTTCCGCAACGGTGGCCATCCCGAATATTTCATCGGGTCGGCCGACTGGATGAAGCGCAACCTGGACCGCCGCGTCGAGAGCATTGCGCCGGTGCTCGACCCGAAGCTGTGCCGCGAGCTCTCGGCGATCCTCGACGTGTTCGACACCGACAACTACTCGCGCTGGGACTGCAACCCCGACGGGACGTACACGCGGCGCCGCCCTACCGCCGGAGAGGCCCGCCGCGATTCCCACGAGATCTTCCTCGAGATGGCAGCCAAGCAGAAGGCAGCGCCCGCAAAGATCCGGTCGGCGCGCCGGCGCAAAGACTGAAGTGACCAGACAGCCGGTTGCAGTAATCGACGTCGGGTCGAACTCGGCGCGCATGGTCGTCTTCCGGGTCGTCAGCGGCGGCGTGCTCGAGGTGGTCGTCGACGAGCATGCGCCGCTCCAGCTCATCCGCGCAATCGGCAAGGACGGTCGCCTGAGCGACGAAGCGATGGATCGCGCAGTCGTGATGCTTCGCGACTTCCGCCAGGTCGCACTGGCGGCCGGTGCCACCGTCGTGCGGGCCTTCGGCACGGCCGCACTTCGCGAGGCCGTCAATCGCGAAGAGCTTTTCGCGAGAACCCGCCGCGAGAGCGGAGTCGAGATCCACCTGCTCGGCAGCGACGAAGAGGGGCGCGACGGCTTCCTCGGCGCCGTCTACGGCCTTCCGGTCTACAGCGGCCTCGTGTTCGATATCGGCGGCGGCAGCGTGCAGCTCATGCACTTCCGCAACCGCAAGCTGACGAAGACCTGCAGCCTGCCTCTCGGAGCGCTGCGCGTCAGCGACGAATTCCTCAAATCCGATCCGCCGACTCCTTCGCAGGTCAAGAAGCTTCGCGCCCACGTGCGCCGCCTGCTGCGTCGCGCGAAAATCGGGCTGATCGACGAGGACGACAGCGTCGTCGGCACCGGCGGCACCGTGCGCAACCTGGCCAAGGTGGACACGCGGCGCTGGAGCTACCCGATCACACGTCTTCACGGGTACAACCTCACGTACGCGCGGCTGCGCGAGCTGACGGCCGTGTTCCTCGGGCGCGATTCGAAAGGCCGCGCCGAGCTTCCCGGGCTGAACCGGCAAAGGGCGGATTCGATCGTCGGCGGCAGCATCGTCGCCGCGGCGATCCTCGACGCCTGCGGCGCCAGTCATTTTCTCGTCTCCGGGCAGGGCATGCGCGAAGGAACCGTGCTGGCCCGCACCGGCGCCGGGCTTCCGGATCCCGACAAGGTGCGCGCGGCGTCGGTGGCCGCGTTCGCGGCGCGCTTTGCCACTTGCGAGCCGCTGCGTGCGAAAAGGCGCCTGCAGATCACGCTGTCGCTGTACGACCAGCTCGAGCCGTATCCGGAGCCGACGTGGAGGGAGATGCTCGGCCACGCCGCCAATCTCTTCGATGCCGGGCGCAGCATCGACTACTACAAAATGCAGATGCACACCGCTGCGATGGTGCGCTCCAGCGGACTGGCCGGGTTCAGCCACCGCGGCATCACGCTGGTGTCCTCGATGATCGAAACGTCCGATCCCGACGGCTGGGATCCGCACATCTGCTCGCCGCCCCTCGGCGAGGACGACTACGATGCGCTCGAACGCGCCGGACTGCTCCTGTGCCTGTCGGACATCATCGAGAAGAGACGCCTGGCGCCGGCGGGCTCGCGCGTCTCGCTACGCACGACCGGCCGCGAATTCATCCTGCGCGAGCCCGGCATGACGGCGTGGAAGGAAAGCGAAGTGTCCAAGCGGTTCCGCAACGCGTTCGGCAGGGAACTGAAGATCGGACGCTGACGGCGTTCGTATTCGTGCGAGCCGGCGCGGCATTGACCGGGCTGCTACAAAAATCGTAGCGCTACGATTTTCGTAGCGTCACGGCGGTCATTTCGCCGGAGCCTTCCCCACCGTCGCCAGCGCGAGCACGAGCACCGAGCTGGCCGCGATCCACGAGCCGACCACGCGCACCGCGATGCGCGCCCACGGCGCCGCCAGCTTTCGCGAAAGACCGCCCGAATAGATCAGGCCGAGGCTCGCACCGATGGCGGTGCCGCCGAGCGTCATCAGAGTCGCGCGAAGCGTGCTCGCCTCGGGTGACGAATCGAGTGCCACGAGCAGCGCCGTCGCGAACGCGAGCGCGACGCAGGCGCTGCGCGGCAGCGGGGGCGCCAGTGCGACGGCGACGCCTTCGAGCGTCGAGAGCACGAGCAGCACGACTTCGGGAATTCCCTGGAACCCGGCTCCCGCCGCAGCAAGCCCGAGCAGGATCGCGACGAGAAAACTGCCGAGCCCGGCCTGGAAGAACTCCTCGCCGCGCTGGCCGAGAAGAAGTCCGAGCGCGACGATCGGAAGAATGTGCTGAGGCACCACCCACGGGTGCAGCACGCCCGAGTAGAAATCGCCGATGCCCTGGATCGGCGTGTGCGCCCACGCAGCCTCCGGCAGGAGGACGACGAGGCACGCGAGCACGAGCAAGCGCGTCATACGAGGTGGAACAGGAACGCGAAGCCTCCGAGCGCGATCGCGCCGCCTCCGGCGCGGACAACGATGCGGCCGGCCGGCCAGCGCACGAGAAGACCGATCCCGATGCCCGAGATGTGCAGCAGCCCGGTCGCGATGACGAAGCCGAGGCTGTAGGCGAGCGGATCGGCGGCGGCCGGAAGCTCGGTGCCGTGGGCGTGGCCGTGGAAAATCGCGAAGCTGCCGACGACGACGGCCGCGATCCACAGCGGAGGTCGAGCGGCCAGCGCGACCATCGAGCCGAGCACGATCGCCGACATCGCGATACCGACTTCGACGCCGGGAAGAGGCACTCCGGCAACGCCGAGCGCTCCGCCGAAGGCCATCACCATCGGGAACACGACAGGCAGTATCCAGATCGCCGGCTGGCCGAGGAACGCGCCCCAGAGTCCGACGGCGACCATCGCAATGACGTGGTCCGGGCCGAACAGCGGATGCATGAAACCGCTTGCGAACCCTCCGGCCGCGCCGCCGGTGCTGTGGGCCCAGGCCGGAGTCGCCAGCGACAGCGCTGCGGCAGCCCAGAGGATCGAAAGCAGGAAAGGCATTCTTGGCGACATTCGGATCGTTCTCTCCAGGTCGGCCGCGGTTGCGAGACCGGCGCGGTTCGATCTTCCTCGTTTCCGGGCGCCGAGCAACTGTGTATCCGGATGGCCGGCGGCTACGCGCGACAGGGCCTTTTCGTGCGGCCGCTCAGATCGAAGGCGGCGGTCTGCACGCAAGGGCAGATCGCGCCGCGTTGGCCCATTCCTCGCCGGCCGCAAGCGCGAAAGCCCGGCCGCACGGCTCGTGCTCCACGTCGATCGTCGTGCCCAGGCGCGGATGCTGCAGCGAGATGCGCCGGGCGTGAAGCGCGATCGGGCGTACGAGGTTGCCGAGTCGTTCGTCGGGGGCCGGCACCAGGTCCGCAGGGATCGACATCGCCGCGGCTTCGACCGCCTCGCCGTCGCGCGCGGCGAACGCATCGAGGCGGCTTCCTCCGTAAAGGACGTCGCCGGCAATCGGATGGCCGATGCTCGCCAGGTGAACGCGAAGCTGGTGGGTGCGGCCGGTCTCCGGTTCCAGCTCGACGATCGTGCGGTGCGCGAGTCGAGCCACGATGCGCCAGCGTGTGATCGCGCGCTCGCCGCCGCGCTCCTCGCGTACGATCGCGCGGCGCCAGCCGCGTGCCTCGTCGCGGCCTACCGGTGCATCGATGACGCCGTCGTCGTCACCGACACACCCGTCGACGACGGCAAGGTACCTGCGTTCGAGTCGCCCCGCTTTCTGGACGCGCACGAGCGCGGCTTTCGATACGGCTCCCTTCGCGACGACGAGAAGACCGGAGACGACGCAATCCAGGCGCTGCACCACGTGAGGACGCCACGCCGCCCACGGCTCTTGCTCACGCAGGCCCGCGCGGTGCAGCAACGCGCCCACCAGAGTGCATTCGCGATGATCGCCGAGAGGATGCACGTGAAGGCCGGCGTTTTTGTGCACGACCAGCAGATCGTCGTCCTCGTACAGCACGTCGGGAACGTGGTCCCACGGCGGATTCCAGCGGCCGCGAAGACGCAGCGATTCCAAAGCGGCGCGCTCGATCGTAATGCGATCCCCGCAAGCGACCATATCCATTGTGCGACCGACGGCGCCGGGTGTTCCGATGCGAACGCAACCCGATGTAATGAGGTTGCCGATCTCGGTGACCGGCACCGCGACGAGCCGTTCCTTCAGGTAGTCGACGAGGCGCCACGGGCGGGGAATTGCCTCGGCCACGTGGGCCTCGTGCTCGATGCTGGCGCCGCCGCGCATGGTGGTCGCAGTATCCGCAGTGGCCCGCCGTGTCGAGAGGCGGACAGCGGCGCAGCGGATGCAATCGCCGGGCCGCCGCAGTAGCATGGCCTCCCATGCTGTTGATGATCGATAACTACGATTCGTTCACCTACAACCTCGTGCAGTACCTGGGCGAGCTCGGTGCCGATGTTGAAGTGTACCGCAACGATACGATCGACATCGCGGGCATCGAAAAACTCGCGCCGTCGGGCATCGTGATCTCGCCGGGGCCGTGCACGCCGAACGAGGCCGGCATCTCGATGCCGGTGGTCGAAGCGTTCGCCGGACGCATTCCCATTCTCGGCGTCTGCCTCGGTCACCAGAGCATCGGCCAGGTCTTCGGCGGCGACGTCGTGCGCGCACCGCGCCTGATGCACGGCAAGACTTCCCCGATCCATCACGACGGGCGCGGCATCTTCCGAGGCCTGGCCAATCCGTTCATCGCGACGCGCTACCATTCGCTGATCGTCGAGAAGTCGACGCTGCCGGACGTGCTCGAAGTGAGCGCGTGGACCGACGAAGACGAAATCATGGGACTGCGTCACCGCACGCTGGCGGTCGACGGAGTGCAGTTCCATCCCGAGTCGATCCTGACCGTGGAAGGCAAGCGGCTGCTCGGCAATTTCCTCGCCTCCTTGCGGGCGCCGGCGCGCGCAGCCTGACGAGCGCGCAGTCCTCGGACAGCCTGCGCCGCCGGTGGCGCGCGATCTCCTGCAGATTGTGCGCCGGAGGGCGCTCCGCTTTACGAAAATGCGCCGAGACGCCGCGCGATGCTGCGGTTGCGGTCGCTGTCGGAGACGGCGCCCGACGCGGCGGCCCCCATCCTGCGCGCAATTGCCGGCAGGGTCTCCGCACCGAGCGCATCGGCGAGCGCCGCAAGGCTGGCGCCGATCGTCGCAGCGTCGGGTCTTAGCGCCGGATCCTTGACGAGGCAGGTCGCGACCAGATCGGCCAGCTCGCCGCAGACGCCGTCGCGGATCGCACGCACGTCGGGCGCTTCTCTTGCGACGTGGCTGATCATCACCTTGCTGGCGCCGTCGGTTTCGAACGCAAGGCGCCCGGTCAGCAGCTGGAACATCAGCACGCCCGACGAGTAGACGTCCACCTTCGAAGAGATCTCGTGCCCGAGCACCTGCTCGGGAGCCATGTACGCGGGAGTGCCGACGATGAGCCCGGTGGCCGTCTGGCTCTGCGTGTCGCGCGATACCTCGTCCATCAACTTGGCAAGGCCGAAGTCGAGCAGCTTCAGACCCGGCCCGGCCGGCGTCAGCATGACGTTGGACGGCTTGACGTCGCGGTGCACGACTCCGTGACTGTGGGCCGCAGCGAGCGCATCGCACAGGACGGCGCCGAAGCGTGCGACGTCGGCCTGGGCCCACGGCCCCGCTTGCAGCACCTCGTCGAGCGACTGCCCGGTGACGAGCTCCTGGACCTGGTAAAGCAGCCCGTTGCCGGCGATATCGACGTGGACCATGCCGACGACTGCGGGATGCGTGAACGCCGCCGCGGCGCTGGCTTCGCCGAGGAATCGCCGCATCGAATCGATGTCCATCGAGCTGTTGGTCTTGATGACCTTGATCGCGACGCGAGCGCCCGTCACGCGGTCGGTGCCGGTGTAGACGAGCCCCATTGCGCCGGCGCCGATCCGTTCACCGACCTCGAAGCGGTCCCCGATGACGTCGCCGTCGTGGAGCAGTCCTTCGTCGCCGCGCTGCAAGGCCAGCTGCGCAAGCGCCACCTGCAGCTCCGTCGAGCGTGCGCGGATCTGCGAGCGAAGCTGGGCGTTGAGCTTGTTCACTTCCTCGGCGCGGCGCACGATCTCGGCAACCTGCTCGTCGACGCGGTGTTCGAGATCGCTGTTGAGGCTCGCAAGCTCGTCGCGCTGATGCGCGATGGTGCGTCTCTGCGCGAAATCGCGACGGCGCGCGGCCGCGAGGATCGAGCCGACCAGCACGCTGCTCGTGACGACCATCGTCGCGTTGAGCATGGCGGACAGGCGCAGCGATGCGTCCGGCTGGAACGTCATCAATGCCACGGCGACGACCGCGAAGCCTATCGAGTAGACCGTGAGGCCTCGCAGGAACGGGAACGAACAGATCACGGCACTCCCGAAGCAGTAGCCGGTGAAGGCATCCATGTTCGCGAACTTGAGCTGGTCGACGCCGCTGGCGATGGCGCCGTGGGAAAGGTAGGCGGCCGCAGTCAGCGCCATGATCTGGCGGCCGACGGCGGAGCGAGGGAATCGGAACACGACCAGGATGATCGCCAGCGTCACCGGAATCGTTGCGATGTGGAGGCGGACGATGAGGTCGTGCCAGTGCACGATGCCCGGCGGCAACGAGGCGCGCTGGCTGTCGGGCACCCGGTAGATCAGCGCGTGCGCGACGTGCATCACGAGCGCCAACGGCGTCAGTGCGCGAAGCCGGCGAATTTCCTTTTCGTGGATCTCCTCGGCGAACGCGTCGCGATCTTCGGGCGCCAGACGCTCTCCGACGAGGCGGCGCCGGATGCCCTGCAGCGTCGCGCGCCATGACGACGCGAACGTATTCTGGTCGGTCGATGGAGCGGCCAGAGCCATGTCCTGCGAGAATATCACGATGCAGTGCTCGTCCCCACGCCAGCCCATGAGGCCGACGAGGAAGCGATCGCGTCCCACATCCCATGACGTTTGCGGCATTGCCGCGCACGCTGCGCAGCGGCTAAGCCTCTGCGGTGTCCGACGACGAAACGACGGCGTGGCTCGCCATCGCCCTGGCTGCCGAGGGCAGGCCCGACGGCTGGCTGCGGCTGGTCAGCGCCTTCGGCGGAGCGCTGGCCGCCGTGCGTGCCGGCGACGAGGCGCTTGCCGCAGCGGGGGCGCGGCCGGCAGCGATCGAGAAGCTGCGCGAGTCGTGGCGGGACGATGCGCCGCGGCACATGGAGCGCTGTCGCCGGCTCGGGCTGCGAATCGCTGCACTCGGCGACAGCGCCTACCCCGCGCTGCTTCGCCAGGTTCCGGATCCGCCGCTCGCATTGTTCTGGAAGGGCTGTGAGCCGTCGGCCTGCTCGCCGGCGGTGGCCGTCGTCGGGGCGAGAGCCTGCAGCGACTACGGCGAGAGGACCGCGCGAAGCCTGGGCCGGGGTCTCGCCGAAGCGGGTATCGTGGTGGTCAGTGGTCTCGCGCGAGGCATCGACGTCGCGGCCCATCGTGGTGCGCTCGAGGGCGGCCGTACCGCGGCCGTGCTGGCCGGCGGCCTCGACCGGATCTACCCGCCGGAGCACACCGGGCTCGCCTCGAACATCCTGGATCGCGGGGGCTGCCTCCTGACCGAGCAGCCGGCGGGCAGGACACCCCGCGCCTGGCTGTTCCCGTTCCGTAACCGGATCATCACCGGTCTTTGCCAGGCTACCGTCGTCGTCGAGGCCCGCTCGCGCAGCGGGTCGCTGGCCAGCGCCCGGCACGCCCTCGACCAGGGAAGGGACGTGCTGGCCGTGCCCGGACCGATCGACTCCCCGCTGTCGGAGGGGACCAACCGGCTCCTCCGCCACGGCGCCGCGCCATTTTGTGCACTGACAGATCTGGCAGGCATTCCGGGACTTCGTTCGTTGGATGAGAAAAATCGACATAAATTATCGAAAAAGAAGGTGATCTTACCCGACGACCTTTCGCCGAAAGAAGCAGTGATTATTGCCTTTCTGGATCACTCGCCGGCCACGGCCGACCAGATCTGCGCTTCGACAGCACTTGACGGCACAGAAGTTCTGGCGTTGTTAACGGCCCTCGAACTGGACGGGCATGTCCGCCGTGAGGGGCATGGCCTTTTCCGGGCCACGGTCGGGAACCGGCGACCCGGGCAATTCCATCCTTATTAGTAGCCGACCGCGCAGGCCCCAACCGTTCAGGACGGACCCCAAGCCAACCTAACTGCCATGGCAGCCAAAAACCTCGTCATCGTCGAATCCCCGGCCAAGGCCAAGACTCTGGCGCGCTACCTTGGGCGCGATTACCAGGTGCTGGCCTCCGTCGGCCATCTGGTCGACCTGCCCAAGAGCAAGCTCGGGGTAGACGTCGACCACGACTTCGAGCCCGACTACGAGGTGATCCGTGGCAAGGCCAAGGTCATCAAGGAGCTGAAGGCCGCCGCCAAGGGCAAGCAGAGCATCTACCTCGCCCCCGACCCGGACCGCGAAGGCGAGGCCATTGCGTGGCACATCCGCCAGCACGTCGTGCCCAAGGGATTCAAGGGCAAGGTGCACCGGGTACTGTTCAACGAGATCACCAAGAGCGCGGTCCAGAGCGCGATCCACCACCCCGGCGACATCGACACCAGCAAGTTCGAAGCCCAGCAGGCCCGGCGCGTCATCGATCGCCTGGTCGGCTACCAGATCAGCCCCCTGCTATGGGACAAGGTGCGCCGCGGACTTTCGGCCGGGCGAGTGCAGTCGGTGGCCGTGCGCCTTCTCGTCGAGAGGGAGCGCGAGATCCTGGGCTTCGTTGCGGTCGAGTACTGGCAGATCACGGCGTCGCTGTTTCCGGCCAATCAGCAAGGCAAGGACGAGCGCCAGCTCTTCGAAGCGAGGCTCATCGAGGTCGACGGCAAGCGCATCGAAACCAAGAACCTGCGCGCCGACGGAGCCGAAAACGGCGGCAAGGCGCTCGAGGATCGCTTCTACATTCGCGACCAGGTCCAGGCCCGCGATCTCGAAAAGCGATTCCGCGACGCGCGCGACTGGAAAGTCGGCGAGGTCAAGAGGACCGAACGGCAACGGCGCCCGGCACCGCCATTCATCACGTCGACGCTGCAGCAGGAGGCTTCGCGCAAGCACGGCTTCCAGCCGCGGCGCACGATGTCGGCCGCGCAGCGCCTCTACGAAGGCATCGATCTCGGCACCGAAGGGACGACGGGACTGATCACGTACATGCGCACCGACTCGACGCGCGTCGCGGCCGATGCGCAGGTCGCAGCGCTCCAGTACGTGCGGGACACGTACGGCGATGCGTTCGCACCGTCCACGCCCAACGTCTACCGCACCAAGAAGAGCGCGCAGGACGCGCACGAGGCAATCCGGCCCACATCGCTGGAGTTCCCGCCCGACAGGGTGCGCGAGTTCCTGCCGGCCGACGAGTTTCGCGTCTATACGCTGGTGTGGAACCGCTTCCTGGCCAGCCAGATGAGCCCGGCCGTCTACGACCAGACCAGTGTCGATATCCACGCGGCAGGCGGAAAGTTCCGCGCCACTGGCCAGATCCTTCGCTTCGCCGGCTTCCTGCGCGTCTACGAGGAAGGCCGCGACGCACCGGACGAGAACGACGACTCGGGCTCGCTGCCGGATCTTTCCGAGGACCAGGCGCTGGCGCTCGAGAAGCTGGCGGCCAGCCAGCATTTCACGCAGCCTCCGCCGCGCTTCACGCAGGCGACGCTGATCCGCGAACTCGAAGAGCGGGGCATCGGACGTCCGTCCACGTACGCGACGATCATGTCGACGATCATCGGCCGCGAGTACGTGCGCCAGGACGAGCAGCGCCGCCTCGTGCCGACCGAGCTCGGCGCGCTGGTGACCGACCTTCTCGTCGAGTCCTTCCCCGACATCCTCAATGCCGAGTTCACGGCCGAGCTGGAGGACAAGCTCGACGACGTCGAGGATGGAAAGAGCGACTGGCTCGACGCCACGCGCAACTTCTACAAGCCGTTCCGCGCCGACCTCGACCGCGCCAAGATCGAGATGCGCGACGTCAAGCGCGAGGTGGTCGAGACCGACCTGCCGTGCCCGAAGTGCGGCAAGACCCTGGTCATCAAGTGGGGTCGCAACGGCGAGTTCGCCGCATGCCCCGGTTTCCCCGACTGCAAGTTCACCGGCAACTTCACGCGCCGCGACGACGGGTCGATCGTGCTCGACGCGCCAGAGGAAACCGACGAGGTCTGCGAGAAGTGCGGCTCGGCGATGGCGTACAAGTTCTCCAAGTTCGGGCGCTTCCTCGGCTGCTCCGCCTACCCGGAGTGCAAGAACATCAAGTCGGCCAACACGCCGGTGCCTCTCGGCATCACGTGCCCGAAGGAGCTCGGCGGGTGCGGCGAAGGAGACCTGGTCCAGAAGGTCTCCAGGCGCGGCAAGATCTTCTACAGCTGCAACCGCTACCCGACGTGCAAGTTCGCGCTGTGGGACCGGCCGATCCAAACGCCTTGTCCGGAGTGCGAAGCGCCGCTGGTGGTCGAAAAGACGACCAAGCGCGCCGGCACCGTGCGCCGCTGCGTGCGCGAGGGTTGCACCTACTCCGAAGCCACCGACGAAGGACCACTGCTGCAGGAGCAGGCGTAACCTCTTGGCCGCGCCGCGCATCACCGTCGTCGGCGGCGGCCTGGCAGGCTGCGAGGCGACCTGGCAGATCGCGCGCGCCGGCCTGGCGGTCGATCTGTGGGAAATGCGCCCGCTGGTCAGCACCGAGGCGCACCAGAGCTCGCTGCTCGCGGAGCTCGTCTGCTCGAACTCGCTGCGCGAAGACTCCGAGCGCACCGCCGTCGGCATCCTCAAGCGCGAGATGCGCTCTGTCGGGTCGCTTGTCATGACCGTGGCCGACGCGACGCGGGTTCCGGCCGGATCGGCGCTTGCGGTCGACCGCGTTCGTTTCGCCGAGCAGATCACGGCGGCCATCGAGGCGTTGCCGTCGGTACGCATCCATCGCGGCGAATCGAAGACAATCCCGGACGGCGAGATCGTGATCATCGCGACCGGGCCGCTCACTTCGTCGTCGCTGTCGCAGGAGCTGGCACGCTTCGTCGGCGAGGAGCACCTGTACTTCTACGACGCGATTTCGCCGATCCTCACGGCCGATTCGATCGACATGAACGTGGCGTTCCGCGCGGCGCGCTGGGGCCGCGGCGGCGACGACTACATCAACTGCCCGCTCGACCGCGGCTGCTACGAGCGGTTCGTCGACGAAATCCTCGCGGCCGAAAAGATGCCGCTCAAGAGTTTCGAGCGCTGCGTGCACTTCGAGGGCTGCATGCCTGTCGAAGAGATCGCAAGGCGAGGACGCGACACGCTCGCGTTCGGGCCGATGCGTCCCGTCGGTCTCATCGATCCTCGCACCGGACGGCGCGCGCATGCCGTCGTGCAGCTTCGCCAGGACGACCGCGAAGGTCGCCTGTTCAGCATGGTCGGATTCCAGACCAAGATGACGTACCCGGAGCAGCGCCGCGTCTTCCGGATGATCCCGGCCCTCGAAAATGCCGAGTTCGTGCGCCTCGGCAGCCTGCACCGCAACACGTTCCTCAACTCCCCGAAGGCGCTGAGGCCGACGCTCGAGACGCTTGCGCGACCGGGCCTGATGCTGGCGGGCCAGCTCACCGGCGTCGAAGGCTACGTCGAATCGGCGGCAACGGGGCTTCTCGCGGGAATCAATGCCGCGCGGCTGGCGTCGGGCGCAGAAATGATCACACCGCCGCCGACGACTTCGCTCGGCTCGCTGCTCGCGTACATCACCGACCGCGGCCGCCGCGATTTCCAGCCGATGAACGCGAACTACGGCCTTTTCGTGCCGCTCGAAGAGAACGCGGCCGGACGGCGAATTCCCAAGGGCGACCGCAGGGAAGCGATGGCCGCGCGCGCCGCCGCCGACTGGGAACGCTGGTCGCGCGAGCAAGATCTTGCAGTGCAGCTTTGCCAGTCGCAGGAAGTCGTCGCGGCGGCTGCTGGACCGGAGCCGGCGGGCATGGTGTCCTCGCCGGCGTGATGAGGCCGGTTCTCGAACAGATCGCGATTTCGCAGCCTGCGGCGTGGAGACAGGCTCTCGAGGCCGCACTGGCGGCGTCGCCTTCTCCCGAACAGGCCGGGCGCGCACTCGAGAGTGTCATCGAGGCCGGCGGCGCTGAATCCCTCACCAATTGGCCGACCGCCGGGCTGCAAACGCTCGCGGTAATCGCCGGCTCCAGCGCGTGGCTCGTACGCCAGCTCGTCGGACGCGGCCCGCAGTGGCCGGCGCTTGCACGAAGCTGCGAGCAGGGGCCGCCGTCGCGCGAAACCCTCGTTGCAGCCGCGGCCGTCAGTGTCGACGACGACACGCCGGCCCTGCATCGAAAGCTGCGCCGCCTGGCTGCCGCCGAAATGTTCCGCATCGGCGCCCGCGACGTGATCGGGCTTGCCGACCTCGACGAGACTGTATCGTCGCTGACGCTGCTGGCAGAGGTCGCGATATCGATTGCGACCTCCCATTCGCGCGCGACACTGGCCGCGCAGCACGGCGACGCCGTGGCGCCCGACGGTCGTCCCATCGGTTTCGTCGTGCTCGGCATGGGAAAGCTCGGCGGCGGGGAACTGAATTTCAGCTCCGATGTCGATCTCGTCTACCTGTACGAATCGGACGCCGTTACCGACGGCAGCCCTCCGGCGCGCCAGTTCTTCTCTCAGCTCGCCGCTTCGGTGACGCGTGCCATCGGCGAAGCGACTGCCGACGGCGTCGTCTTTCGCGTCGATCTGCGGCTGCGCCCCGAAGGCATCAACGGCTTGCCGGTCAATCCGGTCGAAGTTGCGCTCGATTACTACGAAGGATGGGGAGACACCTGGGAACGCGGCGCGCTGGCCAAGGCGAGGCCGATTGCCGGCGATCTGGCGCTCGGCACCCGTTTCCTCGCCTCGCTCGAGCCGTTCCTCTACCGGCGTCACCTCGACTACGACACCGTCGAGGACCTTCGCAGCATGAAGGACCGCATCGACGCGGAGCTGGCGTTGCAGAAACCCGGCACCCGCAACGTCAAGACCGGCCGCGGCGGCATCCGCGAGCTCGAGTTCGTCGTGCAGGTGCTGCAGCTCATTCACGGCGGCCACGTGCGATCGGTGCGCGGAACGTCCACGCGCCGGGCAATCGATTCTCTCGAGCGCGAGAACCTGCTCCCGCCTGCCGATGCCGACGCGTTGCGCGCGGCGTACCTGTTCCTGCGCAACGTCGAACACGCCGTACAGATCGACGAGAAGCGCCAGACCCAGACGCTGCCGCAACAGCCCGAAGAGCTTCGCGCTCTAGCGCGGCGCCTCGGTTACGGCACCGGGCGCCGCGGCGCGCCGCCGGCTCCGGACGAAGTGGCCGGTTTCGAGAAAGACTGGGAAAAGCAGACGCGGCGCGTGCACGGGCTGTTCCTGCGTTTTCTCGAGTTGAGGCCCGACGAGCCGGCTCGGCGCGAGCACGCGATCGATCCGGTGGCGATGGCGGTGCTCGGCCAGATCGGCGAGGGCCGCTTCGAAGATGCCGGCGCTGTGCTCGAGCGCATGGGAATTCCCGACGGCACCGAGGCTGCGCGCAATCTGGCACGCATCTACCAGGGTCGCCTCCGCGGACCGGCCAGTCCCCAGCGCCGCCGCGCCGTCGAGGCACTCGCGCCGCACCTGCTCGATGCCGTCGTGCGCTCGTCGGATCCGGCGCGGGCGCTTTCGGGCCTCGTCGATTTCCTCGTCCGCACCGGCGCGCATACGAGCTATCTCGCGCTTCTCGGCAACGCGCCGAGGACGATGGAGATCCTCGTCTCGCTGTTCGCGAGCAGCCCTTATCTTGCGGGACACCTCGTCGGCCATCCCGAGCTTCTGGACTCCCTGGTGCGCTCCGACTCGGCCAGCGGCGGCGAGCCTGACGCGGCGACACTCCGCGAAGCGCTCGCTGCCACGATGCCGCCGCCGGCAAGCGACGAGGAAGGCACGCTCGCGGCGCTGCGGCGCTTTCGCACCACCGAGATTCTGAAGACGGGGCTTGCCGATCTTGCCGGTGCGCTGGCCGACGATGCCGTGCACCGCGCATTGAGCACCCTGGCCGAGGTCGTGCTGGTGGCAGCCGCCGACTCGGCGCGAAGCCTCGTCTCCGCGAAAGTGCGCGGGCCCTGGCAGCAGCTGCGCCTGGCGGTGGTCGCGATGGGAAAGCTCGGTGCCCGCGAAATGTCGTACGGCTCCGACCTCGACCTGATCTTCATTTACGAGGGCAGCGGCGAAGGCTACGACCCCGGGGCGCACCAGCTGGCGACCAAGTGGGCCCAGAAGCTGATCTCGCTGCTGTCGTCTCGAACCGGCGACGGCGTTGCGTACGCGGTGGATGCGCGGCTGCGCCCGTCGGGCCACAGCGGGCCCCTGGTGACCTCGCTGGCGAGCTTCTTCGAGTATCATGCCCACGAGGCCGAGCTGTGGGAGCGCCAGGCGCTGATCCGCTCGCGCGTGGTCTACGCCGACGGCGATCTGGCGGCGAGGATCCAGGACGCCGTCGACACGAGGATCTGGAGCGGGAGCGTCGATGCCGCCGGCATCGCCGAGATCGCCCACCTCCGCTCCCGTCTGGAAAACGAGCTCTCGGGCGAACAAACCGGCCGGCTCAACATCAAGATCGGCCGCGGCGGCATCGTCGACATCGAGTTCCTCGTGCAGATGCTCCAGCTCCGCTATGGCGCATCGCATCCGTCGGTGCGGCGCCGCTCTACCGCCGGCGCTCTCGAAGCGCTTCGGGACGAAGGCCTGGTCGGCGAGCAGGCTGCGGCAAGCCTTCTCGAGCACTACCGCTTCCTGCGCCGCCTGGAGGCAAGGCTTCGGCTGGAGAGAAACCGCCCGGTCGAAGAGCTGGGCAGCGATCCGGCCGCGGTGGCGCCTCTTGCGATCCGACTCGGATACGACGGCACCGATCCCGGTCGCCGCCTTCTCGACGATTACCAGCGCAGCCGCGAAGAAGTGCGGCGCCTGTACGAGAGCATCTTCCTTCTCCAATCGGGGTCGCATTGACCTTGGCCGTCTCGGCCGCTACGAAACGCCGCGTGGATAAGGGCAAATGCATCTGGATGAACGGGACGATGACGCCGTGGGACGACGCAAAGGTCCACGTGCTCACGCATACACTGCATTACGGAGTCGGCGCGTTCGAAGGCATCCGCTGCTACGAAACCGAGAGCGGGCGCTCGGCGGTGTTCCGCCTTCGCGAGCACATCGTTCGCCTGGTGCAGTCGTGCAACATCCTCGGCATCGAGTCGCCGTACGGCGTCGATGCTCTGATCGAGGGCTGCCTCGACACCATTCGCGCCAACGAGTTGAAGGCCTGCTACATCCGCCCCCTCGTGTACGTCGCCGACGGCGAGATGGGGCTCGGATCGGCCGCCGTCAATCCTATCCACGCGTCGATCGCGGTATGGCCGTGGGGCAGCTACCTCGGTGACGAGGGCCTTGCGCGCGGCATTCGCGTTCGCACCTCCAGCTTCCAGCGCATGCACGTCAACACGCTGATGACCAAGGCCAAGGCCGTCGGTCACTACGTCAATTCGATCCTGGCCAGTGTCGAAGCGCGTCGCGGCGGCTACGACGAGTCGCTGATGCTCGACACCGACGGCTACGCTGCGGAGGGCTGCGGAGAAAATCTCTTCATCGTCCGCGGCGGGCGCGTCAAGACTCCGCCGATCGCGACGGTGCTCGAAGGCATCACGCGCGCGTCGGCCATCGAGCTGCTGCGCGCCGACGGCGTCGAGGTGGTCGAGGAGCGCTTTACGCGCGACGAGATCTACATCGCCGACGAGGCGTTCCTGACCGGAACGGCGGCGGAGATCACGCCGATGCGTTCGCTCGACGACCGCACGATCGGCAGCGGCGGTCCCGGCCCGGTGACCAAGAAGCTGCAGGACGCATACTTCCGCGCGATTCGCGGTCGCAGCCCGCAGTACGCGCACTGGCTGAGCTACGTATGACCTGAAGCGACCGGCGCTTTGCCGGCGCGGGGTGGGGGAGCTTCGTGAGACCTTACGGCTACGGATCAGGCAGGTACCGGCCGAATCTTCGATTCGGCCCGCCCGGTCCCGTGCCGCCCGTCATCGCGCGGCTGGTCGCCGCCTGCGTTGCCGTGTTCCTCTTGCAGTCGGCCACCGGAGGATGGCTCACGCGGCAGTTCGGGCTGGTGCCGGCGCTCGTCCAGCGCGGCGAAGTCTGGCGCCTGTTCACGTACCAGTTCCTTCACGGCGGCGTGTTCCACCTGCTGTGGAACATGTTCGTGCTGTGGATGGTCGGCTCCGAGCTGGCGGTGCGCTGGGGCTCGCGTTTTTTCCTGCGCTACTACTTCGTCTGCGCAGTCGGCGGCGGCATCCTTTTCACGCTCGCGAGCCTGAATACCTGGATCCCGTGCGTCGGTGCCTCCGGCGCGATCTACGGAATGCTGATTGCGTACGCGATGTGGTTTCCCAACCGCGAGGTCTACGTGTTCTTCGCGGGGCCGATTCGCGTCCGTTACCTGGTCGCGTTCCTGATCATCCTCGAGCTGCTGCAGCCGGTGGAGGGGACCGGAACGGGAATCGCGCACACCGCGCACCTCGGCGGCACGCTGTTCGGTTACGCGTACCTGCGCTGGAACGGCGTTGCGGGCTTTGACACGCTGGACCGCGCGACGTGGCGGCGACTGCGAAAGAGATTCGAATTGTGGAGACTGAGACGCCGCATGCGCGGCCGCGGCTGGGACGACCGGACCATTCACTGACACGACACGCGCGCATCGGTGTTCGGCGTCGTGCAAATTGCGCAAGGGAGAAAGGAAAAGGGGTCCCGGCATTGCGCCGGGACCCCTTTTTCCTTGGTCTATAATCCTTTTTGTCGGTCCGTGTATCGAGCGTTTGGCGCTTCAGGCTTCAGGAAAAAGCCATCCGATGAGCACGAGGCCGGCCACAATTAGTGCCGATTCGAGCATTTTGAAGGTACTCCTCTCGAGGCCCCGCAGCCTCGAAGAGCCGTTCTTGTAATCAAACGACCCACCCCCGTCAAGGATTATGACCCGCTTTGAAAATCGCGGAGTTGGAAACTACCTTCTACCGCCGGCCGGCGGTCCGTGGCCGCGCCGGCCCGTTTCATGCCTACCGTGTTGCGCCGGGGCGCGCCGGCTGCGTTCTCGACTCGCGGGGCCGCGCAATTTATACCGCCCGGGTGAACCAGCCGCAGGCAGCAGCAGCAGATCCGGCGGCCGTCGTGACGACCGAAGGGGAATTCGAAGGCGTCGGCGGAGTCCGCATCCAGCGGCGGGCGTGGCTGCCCGGCTCGCACCGGCCCCGGGCCGTTTTCGTGCTTGCCCACGGCATGAGCGAGCACAGCGCCCGCTACGACCGCTTCGGCCGCTTCCTGGCTGCGCGCGGAGTTGCGGTCCATGCCCTCGACCACCGCGGCCATGGGCTGTCGGGCGGCGAGACCGGTACCGTCGAGCAGTTCGGCCATTTCCTCGACGACTTGTCGACATTCTTGTCACTGACGCGCCGCGAGGAGTCCCACGGACCCCAGGTCCTGTTCGGGCACTCGATGGGCGGCCTGATTGCGACCGCGTGCGTGCTCGAAAGAAATCCGCAGCCCGACCTGCTGATCCTGTCCGGCCCGGCCATCGTCCCGATCCTCGAGGCGGGCGAACGCCGGGTCGACGCAACGCGTCTGTCGCGGGATCCCGAAGAACAGCGCGCCTACCTGGAAGACCCGCTGATCCTGCGCGAGCGCGTTCGCGAGGAACTGTTCCTCAAGCTCTTCGAAGGCATCACGCTGCTGGTCGGGCGCTCCGGCGAAATCACGCAACCCGTGCTGCTGGTCCACGGCCTCGACGACCGCCTCTGCAGCGCCGAGGGTGCCGCGGCTTTCGTGCGCGCGTCCTCCTCGTCGGACGTCACGGTCAAGCTCTATCCCGGCGGCCGCCACGAGATGCTGAACGAGATCAACCGCGACGAAGTGATGGACGACATCTGGCAGTGGCTCGACGCGCGCATCCCGCGCTGATGTCGCGGGCTTCGATGCCGAATGGAAGCGAGCGACCACGCTCGGTAAGGTTCACGATTCCCATGGAAGAAAAGGTCGTCTTCGTCGTCGGCTCCCCGCGCTCGGGATCGACGATGCTCGCCCGCATGATCTCGTCGCACTCGCTCGTGTACGGTCGTCCCGAGCCGCACCTGCTGACGCCGCTGGCCCACCTCGGCTACTACGCCAACGTCGACAAGGCGCCGTACGACCATGTGCTCGCGGCCGAATCGACCAGGGAATTCGTCGCCGACCTGCCCGGAGGGGAGCAGGACTACATCGACGCGTGCCGCGCCTACGCCGACACGCTGTACCTTCGGATGCTCGCCACCCGGCCGAACAAGCGCCTGTTCCTCGACAAGACGCCGGCCTACGCCCTGGTGCTCGAGTTCATCGCGAAGATCTACCCGAACGCGAAGTTCGTCGTCTTGACCCGGCATCCGCTGGCGGTTTTCAGCTCGTTTGCCGAGTCGTTTTTCGACAGCGACTACCAGGCGGCCCACGCCTACAACCCGATCACCGAACGTTACGTGCCGGCGATCGCGAAGTTCCTGCGCGCAAAAAAGGTTCCGATCTGCCACGTGGTCTACGAGGATCTGGTCTCGGATCCTGAGACCATCATGCGCGGCGTCTTCGAGTTTCTCGACGTTCCGTTCGAGGCCTCGGCGATCAATTACGGAGAGCACGAGCACGAGGGCAAGGGGCTCGGCGATCCGATCGGCGTCGCGAAACACTCGCGCCCGTCGACCGCCTCGCTGCACAAATGGGCAGGCGAGATCGCCGGCGATCCGGCGCGCCTTGCGCTGTGCCGCGGCATCGCTGCCCGGCTCGATCCGGAAGACCTCGCCACGTGGGGCCATCCGATCGAGACGTTCTGGAAGCCGCTCGAGGATCTGGCCGGAAAAGGCGTCGCGCCGAAACCGAAGAAACTCGACCGTTACCGGCTCGAGCGCCGCGCGATCGTCACGCTTCGCGCCCAGGTACAGAAGCACGAGGGCCTGCGGCGCATCCTGAAGCGCGCGCGCCTGGCGGCCGACGTCCTGCTGCGCGAGTGACGGCGCGGCGGTGGAGATCCCGCAGCATGGCGGCTGCCTCTGCGGCAGCGTCCGCTACCGTGTCGACGCCGAGCCGCTGACCGTTTACGCCTGCCACTGCACCGACTGCCAGCGCCGCACCGGCAGCGTGTTCGGCATCTCGATGGTACTGCGTCGCGAAAGCGTGCACGTGCTCTCGGGCGAGCTTCACGCGTATCGCATCGTGATGCCCGACGGGCGCACGAAAAACGGCCGGATTTGCAGCAATTGCGGCTCGCGGCTGTTCGGCGACCCCGCGCTGGCGCCGGCCCTCGTCGTCGTCCAGCCGGGAACTCTCGACGATCGTTCGTGGGTGCGGCCGCTCGCGCACATCTGGACGCGAAGCGCGCAGCCTTGGGTGCGGCTTCCCGACGACGCCAGGATCTACGCGACGCAGCCGCAGGACATGGCCGAGTTGTTCTCGCTGTGAAGAGATGCCGGGATCTGTCCCGGGTCTCGGCTCAGTTCCCCGCGGTGTTCGACGCAGGAATTGCCTGGGCCGTGACGTCGAGCCCCGGGAACGGGTGCCGCACCGACACCGTCCTCAGCTCACGGATGAACGGGATTTCGGTCTTGCGGTAGAACTGCACTTTCTCCGGCTCGTAGTCGGCTTCGTAGAGCGGGATGCGGTCGTATCCACGGCCCGTCAATGCGCTGCGGCCGACGAAACGGCAGTCCTCGACGTGGTCGAACACGCCGTGGTCGGCACCGTCGTATTGAAGCTCGCCGGCGTAAAGCCAGTCGTAGTATGCGTGCCTCTCGTCGCGCACGCGCAGGCGCCCCGGCCTCACGCCGTCGAGCGAGTACGCAATGAAGTAGCGCACGCCCATCACTTCCGGATGAAGAGTCCCGTGGATGTCGAACACGTCGTACTGCGCCGACGTGTTGTAGAAGACGTCGACGTTTCCGAGCTGGTCGCCGGCCGACGGCAGGAGCTGGCGCAGCTCGGAGATGTGGCCGGCGTTCAGGTGCGTGCAGCCGTGCGACATCGGGCCGCGCGACAGCAGCCACAGGTATTCGTAGTCGTGACCGTCGGCGTCCTTGGCCTGGCGCCAGGTCGCCGGCAGGAACGAGGTCTGCGACGTCCTCATCTGCCAGTACGGAAGGTGGATCGCGTTGTGCAGGTGGTCGCCGACGTGCATGTACGGCAGCCACGGAAACCAGCTGTAGATTGGCTCATCGGCCACATGGTCGATCAGTTGCGAGCGCTGGTGCGTGGTGAGCGCTCGGCGGCCGGGAGTCGGATATTCGGGGATCGGCCGGCCGTGCAGCGTCGTGCTCTGGTTCCACGTGCCGACGGGCCAGATCGCCGTGAATTCGGCGAAGTCGAGCGCACCGTCGCGGTGCGGATAGATGCCGTGCGAGACGCGATCGAGAAGATGCAGGTACGGCGCGCGCAGCGCCGCGAGTGCGCCCTGGTCGAGCGCAGCGCCGCCTTGCGGGCTGACGCGGACCAGCGCCGCAAGCTCCGCCTCGGTGCCGGCGTCGGCCTCGGCGACGAACAGGCGCGTCGGCAGCAGGCGGTTGATGAGGTCGAGGCGTCTTGCCGTATCGAGATGCTCGCGGTCTTCGGGGCGAAGCGCGGCCGTCCACTGGCGAACGAGGTCGTCGACCGGCGTGTGGATGCGGAAGATCCGCCGGGGATTCAGGCGTTCGAGCAGCGCGAGGTTGCGCTCGCGCAGGACGTCGGGCGCGAGCGCCTGCTCTTCGGACACGAGCCGGTCGAGCCCGGCATCGGATAACGCGCCCTCGAAGCGCGCAAGGCCGTCGTTCTGCGTCAGCACCAGCTCGCGGCTGGACACCAGCGCTCGGATGGTGTCGCGCCTGGTGGCAAGGTCGCGCGCATACTCGCGCAGCACGTCGTCGGCCAGCACAACTGTTGCACGAAGCTGGTTGCCGCGGCCGATGTGGAGCTGGATACGCGCGGGATCGAGCGTGCGTGGTGCGAAGCCGGTGTAGAACGCGGGCTCGTAGCGGTCGTAGTAGACGCCGTAGTGGGGCGCTTCCTCGAGCACGGAGGCGGGTGATTCGGCGAGCGCACGCGGCGGCGAGGTCAGCGCCGCCGCTGCTGCAAAGACGGCCGCGAACGCGAACGGACGTGCTGCAGCCACGACCGAGCGCTGGCGCCGGTGCACGCGAGTCTGCGGCGAGCGCTGCTCGAATCGATGCGGGAAAGAGTCGGGATCGGAATCGAAAAGGCCTGGTATGCCCACTGGTCTCCGTGGTGCAGGAGACGAAGGCCTCCTGCCTGGTTTCTCGTGAAGCCCCCGGTGCGGAACGTGAGCCTTCACGAATGGTCCGATCCTGGCGGAGGAGCAAGGCGATCCGCACCCGCAGATGGGGAAAAGCGTTTGATGTCGCGCGCTTCGGACGGCTCAGGCGGCCTTGGTGTTGACCGCGCGCCCGACGCCGACGAGCAGTCTCACCGCTTCGGTAAGTCCATCTACCGACAGAGGATACATCGGATAGATGCGCTTCAGCAGACGCGTCGTGTGCGTGCGCTCCCAAGATTTTTGCGGCTCCGGATTGAGCCACACCGAGCGGTCGAAGTGTTCGTGGATGCGCTGCATCCAGTCGATTCCCGGCGTCGCGGTCGTGACGCGCGGATCGATGCCGCCGTACGGCTCGAGCAGCTCGGCCGGATGCATCGCGGCATCGCCGACGACGATCACTTTCCAGTACGGCTCGTGGGTTCTCAGCACCTGCGTGGTCGCGATCGCCGATGCGCGCGTCAGGCGGGCACTCGTGTAGACGTGGTCGTAAATGCAGTTGTGGAAGTAGAACGCTTCGAAAGACTTGAGGCCCCGCTCCTCGTGCAGCGCCGTCAGCAGGCGGCTGACCGGCTCGAACCACGGCGACATCGTGCCGCCGACGTCCATCAGCAGCAGCACGCGCACGTCATTGCGCCGCGGGGCGCGGAAAACCAGCTCGATTTCGCCGGCGTTGCGGCACGTCTCGTCGATGCTCTCGTCGATGTCGAGCTCGGTCGGGTTGCCGCGACGCGTGAGCTGGCGAAGCCGCCTCAGCGCGACTTTCAGCTGGCGCACGTCGAGGCGCACGTCGGTCCGGTAGTCTTCGAAGTGCCTTTCCTCGGCGACTTTCATCGCCGAGCGGCTGCGGCCCGGGCCGCCGACGCGTATGCCGGTCGGATGCACGCCGCCGTGCCCGTACGGAGAACGGCCGCCGGTGCCTACCCACTTGTTGCCGCCGTCGTGCTGCTCGTCCTGCTCGGCCAGCGTCTCGAGGAAACGGCGCATCAGCTCGTCACCGGCAAGCCGCTCCAGCTCGGCGAGCTGCTCGGGCGTGAGCTGGGGAAAATCCCTGGCCTCCTTGAGCCACTCGAGCACTTCGTCGGTCAGCGAGTCGAGAGAGCCTTCGACGCCGTGGAACACTTTGGCGAAGACGCGGTCGAAAGCATCGAAGTGTCCTTCGTGCTTGATGAGGCAGGCGCGCGAGAGGTTGTAGAAACGCTTGAGGCTCGAGCCGTGCAGGCCTTTTCCGACGGCTTCCATCAGCGTGAGCCATTCCTGGGTGCCCACCGGCACCCCTTGCTCGCGCAGACCGTAGAAAAGATCGAGGAACATGGCGTTTACTGGTTGTACCTGGGCCCGAGGTCCGACCACGAGCTCGGGTAGTTGCCGCCCTGCTTCTGGTAGCGCTTGAGCGCTTCGGAGTCCTGCTCGGTCTTGAGCAGGCTGCCGATGAACGGAATGTGCAATTCGATCTTGTCGGCCGTCAGTCCGGCGCGGCCGAGCGCCGCGATCCAGTCGATCAGCTCGGAAGTCGAAGGACGCTTGCGCAGCTCGGGCTGCTCGCGAAGCCAGTAGAACTTGATCAGGCACTGGTCGAGCAGGGTCTCTTCGAGGCGCGGATGGTGGACGGCGACGATGCGCCTCATCAGGCGCACGTCGGGAAATTCGATGTAGTGGAAGATGCAGCGGCGCAGGAACGCGTCGGGCAGCTCTTTTTCGTTGTTCGACGTGATCAGCACGATCGGCCGCTTGGCGGCGGCCACTTCGTCGCCCGTCTCGGTGACGGTAAAGCGCATCTCGTCGAGTTCGTGCAGAAGATCGTTCGGGAACTCGATGTCTGCCTTGTCGACTTCGTCGATCAACAGCACGCGGCGGTCCTCGGCGGAAAAGCAGCGACCGAGCGGGCCCATCTTGATGTAGGCGCGGATGTCGGAGACGTCGGCGCCGCCGAAGCGGCTGTCGTTCAGGCGCTGCACGGTGTCGTACACGTAGAGGCCGTCGGCGGCCTTCGACGTCGATTTGACGTGCCAGCTCTCCATCGCAAGGCCGAGCGCGTCGCTGATGTGGCGCGCGAGCAGCGTCTTGCCGGTGCCGGGCTCGCCGCGCAGCAGCAGCGGCCGCTCCAGTGCGATCGCGCAGTTGACGGCATCGACGAGGGACCCCGAGGCGATGTAGCCGTCGGTGCCGGTGAAGCGATAGAAGTTTTGCTGCTCGGACATGGATTCTCCTTCAGAAACCGAGGAACTTCAGAAACCGAGGGTTCTGGCGATGACCTGCTTCATGACCTCGTCGGCGCCGGCGCCGATCGAGCTCAGGCGCGAGTCGACGAACAGGCGTCCGGCCGGGTTGTCGGTCAGGTAACCGGCGCCGCCGTAAAGCTGCAGGCAGGTGGTGGCGACGTACTGCTGGACCTCGATGCAGAAGATCTTGGCCATCGAGATCTCGCGCGTGGCGTCTTCGCCCTTCATGCGTTTGCTCACGCATGCGTAGCCCAGCTCGCGCGCAGCCTGGATGCGCACCAGCATGTCAACGAACTTGAACTGGTTGACCTGGAACTTCGACAGCGGCTTGCCGAAGACGATCCTCTGCTCGCAGTAGGCCTTGGTCTTGTTCCAGACGTCCATCGCGCCGGCCGCCGCGGCGAGCACCGCGATCAGCCGCTCGTCCTGGAACTGCATCATCTGCTGCTGGAAGCCGCGCCCGATGTCGCCGATCGTGTTCGTGACCGGAACGCGTACGTCTTCGAGATAGATTGCGCCGGTGTCCGAGCCCCAGTTGCCGATCTTGTCGAGCAGCGTGAACGACACGCCGGGCGACCTGGTCGGCACGACGATCTGCGAAAATCCGCCGTAACCGGCGCCCGGGTCGGTGACGGCCAGCAGGCAGAAGAAATCGGCCGTCGAAGCGTTCGTGATGAACATCTTCTGGCCGTTGATGACCCAGTCGTCGCCGTCGCGCACCGCGCGCGTCTTGATTGCCGAGACGTCCGAGCCGGCCGTCGGCTCGGTCACTCCGATCGCGCCGATCGCCTCGCCGCGGATGGCCGGTACGAGGTATTGCTGGCGCAGCTCGTCGGAGCCGAACTGGGCCAGCGACGGAGTGGCCATGTCGGTCTGCACGAAGATGCCCATCGCGACGCCGGCGTTGTCGCAGCAGCCGAGCTCCTCGGCGAGGATGGCCGTGAAGCTGTAGTCGAGGCCGAGGCCGCCGAATCGCGGGTCGTAGCGGATGCCGAGCATCCCGAGCTTGCCCATCTCCGGGTACAGCTTCGTGTCGAAGTGCCCCATCTCGTCGAACTCGCGCGAGCGCGGCACGAGCTTGTCCTGGACGAACTTGCGAATGGTCGTGCGGAACTGGCGATGTTCGGGGGTCGAGAACAGGTCGTGCTCGGGAAAAACCGTTTCGAACATGGGTGTTAGTTATGCGAGGGCTGCGCCGTTGGCAAAGGGATCGCGGCGGGGTCCGCTCGCTGCCAGATCGCAAAGCCGCCGATCGTATCGACGTGCCGATACCGGCTGTCGAGCAGTGAGCCGATGCCAGGCAGGCTGTCTTCGAGCCGCCCCTGCCAGCGCTGGTACGCATCGCTGGCATCGACGATCACTTGCGGCGGAGCGGCGGCGAGCTGCTCGAGCAGGGCGGCGCGCATCGACGGCGCCGGAGACCATGGCAGCGCGAAATCGACTCGCGTGGCCGCGTGATGTCCGGAAAGACAATAGATCAGAGCCTCGTGGGGCCCGACCCAGATCGGAGCGCCCGGCTCGGTAAGCGAATCCACGCGCGCAGCCACGTTGGCGAGGGTGGAATAGTTCCCGTCGTGGATCGCGATGCGGGCGACGCCGACTGCAATGGCCGGAGCCAGCAGAGCCGCGCTCCAGCGTCGCTGCTGCGCCGGCGTTGCCGAGGCGATCACGCGGCAGACCGCCGCAATCGCCAATACGGCCGAAGGCCAAGCTCGAAACGCACCGGGCCTCAGCAGCGCAGGCAGCGCCATCCAGAAAGCGGAGGCGGCGAGGCGTCGCGTCAGCACGTCGCTGCCGAGCCGCGTCGTCGCGAGAATCAGCGCGACGATCGCCGACGTGTGCACGAGAAGGATCGTCTTGTCCTCGGACCAGATGCCGGTGACGTACGGCAGCGCCGCTTCGCGCTGGCCGAACGGCGGCATCTGCCAAATGGCATCCCCGCAGTGAAGGTAGAATACCGCGAGCCATGCCAGCGCCGCCGCGAGCGTCGCGCCAGCGAGCACGACGAGGCGCGGCCGCGTCTCGTCGGCGAACGCGGGAAGGATCGCGACGAAACTCTGCTTCACCCAGCAGCCGCTGGCCGCAAGCACCCCGGCCGCAGCGAGGGACAGCCATCCGCTTGCAGTCGAGGCCTCGATGGTTGCCAGCGCAAGCGGCGCCAGCGTCGCCTCCTGTACGCCATGATGCGCCTGGTACCACGGAGCGACCAGCAGCGCCGTTGCCATGGCGACCCAGCGCGCGCCGCCGACAAGGCGCGCGAGCAGCAGCAGCACGACGAACATTTCGGTGGCAGCAAGGGCGCGAAGGCTCGTCACCGTCACGCCGAACGCGCGCCCCCACTGCGCCGCGAGCACGAAGTGCAGCGGAGCCTTTTCGTTCCACGCGTCGCGGTAGAGGTGGGCGCCGCCCAGCAGCCGCATCGCCATGTGGCAGACCGAGCCCTCGTCGGTGAAGGGCTGGCGCCCGAGCCACGTAAAGAAGAACGCGCTGCAGGCGAGCGCGGCGACGGCGGCTGTTGCGAGCCGGCTCGAGGCTGCGCTGTTCGACGAAAAGGAAGGCATGGACGCAAGCGCCGCCTCCGGCGCAACTGGCGCCCGACCCATTACAGCCCGCACGCACCCGTGCAAAGGCCCGCGCGGGCCGTGCAATAGACGCGCCGCGCCGCGCAAAGGCCGTTGCGCCTGCCCTTCGACCCGGTCATGCTCGCGCGCCGCGATGCCAGAGGAAGAAAAGAAGGAACGTGGGCTGCGCTTCGAGTGCACCCAGTGCGGCAAATGCTGCTGGACCCGCGGGCAGTACTCCCACGTCTACCTCGGCAGCGACGACGTGAAGGCGCTTGCCGACAGGCTCGGCCTCAGCACTCGCGAATTCCGCGCACGCTTCACGTTTCGTGACGAGAACGGCTGGACCGAGCTCGATTTCGCCGACGGCCGCTGCGTGCTGCTCGATGCGGAGACGAACCTTTGCACCGTCTACGAATCGAGGCCGGTGCAGTGCCGCACCTTCCCGTTCTGGCCGGAGCTGATCCGGCGCGGTGGGTGGACTGCCGAAGCCCGAAGCATCTGCGAAGGGGTCGGCAACGGGCGCGTGGTGCCGAAGCAGGAAGTGGCCGACAGGCTGGCCGCGCAGAAGAAGGCGGACGAGAGCTGACGGCGCAGCCCGCGCCGAAGCGATTCGCTGAGCGCGTGCGCGGACGGCGGATCGCGGGGCGTCAGGGCTTCGGCGGACAGTGCAGCGTGACCGGCATTCAGGCCTCGGCTCTTTCTTCGGAGTCCTCTTCGAGCCGCCGGATGCGCACCTGCGAGATGCGATTTCCGGAGACGTCGACGACGACGATCTCGTAGCCCGGCAGCGTCACCGTCTCCCAGCGGCGCGGCGCGCGCCCGAGAATGTTGAAGATGAGGCCTGCCAGCGTGTCGCCGCGTTCGGCCGGAATGTTCCAGTCGCTCTCGCGGTTGAAGTCGTGGACCTTGACGCGGCCGAGCACCTCGAAGTGGTCGTCGGCCAGGCGGCGTATCGTCAGCAGCTCCTCGTGGTCGAACTCGTCGCGGATTTCACCGACCAGTTCCTCGAGGATGTCTTCCTGCGTGACGATGCCGAGCGTGACGTTGAACTCGTCCTTGACGATGGCCATGTGCACGAACGCGTGCTGCATGTCCGCCAGCAGCGGCAGGATCGACTTGCGCTCGGGAACGCGCAGCACGTTGCGCAGGATGCCGCGCACGTCGCTGCCTCCGTCCTGCACCAGCTTGACCAGGTCCTTCAGGTGCAGGACGCCGATGACGTGATCGATCGATTCCTCGTAGACCGGCACGCGCGTGTAGCGTTCCTCGAGCACCCGCTCGAGGATTTCGGAAGCCGGGGTGCCGACCGGGAAGGCCGTGACCTCGGCGCGCGAGATCATGATGTCGGACACCGTCATCTCGGAGGCGCCGGCCGCCGCACCGATGATGGCCGACACCGACCCGGACTGGGGTCTTTCGGCGCCTTCGTTCCGCTCCTCGCGCGCCAGGCGAAGGATTTCTTCGGTGCGGTTGTGCACCTCGCCGAGCGACTGGCCGCCGGCCACGCGCTCGACGATCGGCGTCAGGTAGCGGTCCATCAGCAGGTGGAAGGGCCGGAGCGCCTGGTGAATCAGGTAGAGCGGGATCGCGATGAACGATGCGACGCCGCGCGGATGATGCGCCGCCAGCGCCTTCGGAAAGATCTCGCCGAACAGGAAGATCACCAGCGTCATGCCGAGGGCCGACACCAGCACTCCCCACTCGGGACCGAACATGTTGACGAACAGCACCGAGGCCACGGAGGCGCCGAGGATGTTGACGATGTTGTTGCCGAGAAGAATCGTGAACAGCAGCCGCGACGTCGACGCGACGAGATCGCGGATGGCCAGCGCAGCCGGGCCGTGGCGCTTCTCGATCTCTTCTTCGATCTCGTGCTCGCGCAGGCGCAGAAGTGCCGTCTCGGCCGCCGAGAAGAACGCGCACAGCGCCACGCAGACGACGATGATCAGAAGGGAGGTGAATGTGCCCATCGAAAGGACCGCATTGTAGGGTGGAGCCCCGAACGCTTGCAAAACGCTCGCGAGGGGCTTCTGCCTTGCCTGCGCGCCGGGATTTCCGCTGGATGTCTCGTGATGATTCGGTGGTGCGAGGCGGGGGACTTGAACCCCCACGACCTTTCGGCCACTAGGCCCTCAACCTAGCGCGTCTGCCAGTTCCGCCAGCCTCGCAAAGACGCACGCGTCGAAGCGCGCGTTTTAGGGGTCGCCGCCGGCGCGGTCAACCCTTGTTTTCCTGCTTTTCGCGGGTGCCTCGTCACTGCCCGGGAGGTGCTTGCTCCGCCGGTTGGGCCGGCGGCGGCGTTGCAGCACCAGCCGGCGCTCGCGCCGGCGCTGGAGTGGGAGCGTCTTGCGGCGCGGCAGCCTGGGGAGACGGCGCCGCTGCGGGTGCTGCGTCACCGGCGCCCGGAGCGGCTGCGCCCGGTGCTGCGGGAATCGTCAAAGGCTTGGCCTCGCCGACGGGCGGAGTTGCGGGCGCCTGGTCGGAAGAAGCAGCGGGCGACTCCTGCTGCGCCGGCACTGCACCGACGGGAACGTCGACGTGAGCAGGCGCCTTGTAGCTGTCGAACACCGATGCGCGCCGCGCCGACGACACGGCGAGCAGCAGCGCAGAGGTGAGGAACGCGATCGCGGTGATCGTCGTCATGCGCGCGAGCGGATTGGTCGAGCTTCCCGAGCCGAACATCGGCGTGCTCGCGCCTCCGAATGCAGCGCCCATGTCGGCGCCGCGCCCGGCCTGCAGCAGCACGACGAGGATCAGGACGATGCAAGAAACGACGTGGACGATAATCAGCAATGCGTTCATGAAGAGAGCTCCCGATAGTGCACGATGCGAAGGAAATCGTCGGCGACGAGGCTGGCGCCGCCGACGAGCGCGCCGTCGACGTCCGGACAGGCCATCAGCTCGTCGATGTTGCCCGGCTTGACGCTTCCTCCATAGAGAATGCGAAGGCGGTCGGAGATTCCAGCCGGGGCCAGTCCCCGGACGAGGGCGCGGATGTGGGCGTGGACTTCCTGGGCCTGCTGCGGCGTGGCGGTGCGGCCGGTGCCGATCGCCCATACCGGCTCGTAGGCGAGCACCAGGGCGGCAAAAGCCTCGGGCGAAAGGCCGCCGATGCCCTCGCGCACCTGGGTGGAGATCACCTGCATCGTCCGGCCGCCGTCACGCTCGGCCAGCGACTCGCCGACGCAGACTACCGGCACCAGCCCTGCCGCGAACGCGGCTGCGGCCTTTTTCGCGACGCCGGCATCGGTTTCCCCGAAGAACTGGCGCCTCTCGCTGTGCCCGATGATCGCGTACCGGCATCCGGTATCGGCGACCATCGCAGCCGACACTTCGCCGGTAAATGCGCCCGACGCTTCCCAGTAGATGTCCTGGCTGCCGACGGCGACGATGCTCGCCTGCACCGCGCTTGCGACGTCGCGAAGAACGGGGAACGGAGGAGCGATCATCACGTCGCGTCCGGACAGGCCGCGGCAGCCTCCCGCCACGGCGGTCGCGAGTGCGACGGCCTCGGCTCGAGTGCCGGCCTGAAGCTTCCAGTTGCCCGCAAGAAGGGGAGTCCTCACGCTGCCGCCTCGGCCTGCTCGAGCGCAGCGACGCCGGGAAGCTCGCTCCCTTCGAGGAACTCGAGCGAAGCGCCGCCGCCGGTGGACACGTGGCTGACGTCGCCGGTGCGCCCCGACTTGGCCAGTGCAGCGCCGGAGTCGCCTCCGCCGATCACGCTGTGCGCGTTCGAGTCGGCCACGGCGTTGGCGACTGCCATCGTGCCGGCAGCGCAGCTTTCCCATTCGAAGACGCCCATCGGGCCGTTCCAGAAGATCGTCCGCGCGCCGAGCAGGATCTCGCGAAATTCGCTGCGCGTCTTCGGGCCGATGTCGAGGCCCATGAAGCCGGTATCGATCGCAGCACCTTCGGTCGCCTTGACGGGGGCCGTTTCCTTGAACTCGCGCGCAATCACGTGGTCGAGCGGAAGCGCGAGCCGCACCCCGCGTGCACGCGCATCGGTGACGAGGCTGCGCGCGAGATCGACGTTGTCGTCGTCGACGATCGACGCACCGACCGGGATGCCGATCGCGTGCAGGAACGTGTACGACATCGCGCCGCCGATCAGCAGCGAGTCGACGCGGTCGAGCAGGTTGTGCATCAGCTTGACCTTGTCGCGGACCTTGGCGCCGCCGATGACGGCGACGAACGGACGCGGCGGATCGTCGAGCAGGCTCTGCAGCGCAGCGACCTCCTCGAACATCAGGAAGCCCGCCCCGCAGTCGGCGACGAAGCGGGCCATGCCCGCAGTCGAGGCGTGTGCGCGGTGCGCCGCGCCAAATGCGTCGTTGATGTAGACGTCGCACAAGGCCGCCAGCGCGCGCGCGAAGCCTTCGTCGTTCTTTTCCTCTTCCTTGTGGAAGCGCAGGTTCTCGAGAAGGACGACTTCGCCGTCCTTCATCTGCGCGATGGCGCGCTCGACTTCCGGACCGATGCAATCGGGCAGAAGCCGGACCGGCTTCCCGCCGATTTCCTCGGACAGCTGCCCGGCAATGGGGCCGAGCGACAGTTCGGGCGTCACCTTGCCGCCGGGACGTCCGCGGTGGGACGCCAGGATCACCTTGGCGCGTTTGGCGATTGCGTATTCGATCGTCTTCTTCGCAGCGCGGATGCGCGTCACGTCGGTGATGCGGCCGTCGGTCACCGGCGCATTGAAGTCGACGCGGATGAAAACGCGTCGTCCCTCCAGAGGAATCTTCTCGATGCTCTTCACGGGACGACGAAGGTCACAGCGAAGAGGCCATCATCGCGACGACGTCGCACATGCGGGCCGAGAACCCCATTTCGTTGTCGTACCACGACAGGATCTTCGAGAAGCCGGGCTCCAGCACCTTGGTCAGCGGCGCATCGAAGATCGACGAGTGGTGGTTGCCGTTGAAGTCGCACGAGACGAGCTCCTCGTCGCAGTACTGCAGGACTCCCTTCAGAGGCCCGTTGGCGGCGGCTTTGACTGCGGCGTTGATCTCGTCGGCCGACGGCTTCTTGTCCGTCTCGAACACGAGGTCGACCACCGAGACGTTCGGCGTCGGAACGCGGATGGCCATGCCGTCGAGCCTGCCCTTCAGGGCCGGCAGCACGAGGCCGACGGCCTTGGCGGCGCCGGTCGTCGTCGGGATCATCGACAGTGCGGCGGCACGAGCACGGCGAAGGTCGTCGTGAGGCAGGTCGAGGATCTTCTGGTCGTTCGTGTACGAGTGGATGGTCGTCATCATGCCGCGGCGCAGCCCGAAGCTCTCGTGCAGCACCTTGGCTACCGGCGCCAGGCAGTTGGTGGTGCACGACGCGTTGGAGACGACGTGGTGGGCGGCCGGATCGTAGGACTGGTGGTTGACGCCGTAGCAGAGCGTCAGGTCGGCGCCGGAGGCCGGGGCCGAGATCAGCACCTTGCGGGCGCCGGCGGCAAGATGGGCGGCCGCCTGGTCGCGCTTGGTGAAACGGCCCGTCGACTCGACGACGATGTCCACCCCCAGCTCCTTCCACGGAAGGTTGGCCGGATTGGTGGCCGACAGTACCTTGATGGGATTGCCGCGAACGATGATCTCGCCGTTGCCGGCCTCGACGGTGCCGTCGAAGCGGCCGTGCACGGAGTCGTGACGGAGCAGGTGCGCGAGAGTCGCCGCGTCGGTCAGGTCGTTGACGGCGACGATCTCGAAGTCGCTGCGACCGCGCGCGGCGCGCAGCATGTTGCGCCCGATTCTTCCGAAGCCGTTGACGCCGACGCGAATGGCCATTGCAGGTCCCCCTTGAATCCTCGTCCTTCCGGGCTCCGGCTCGGGCAAAGACAATCCGGCAAGACGCCGGATTCGCAAGGAAAAGGAGAGGGCGTTTCCCACGGGAGGGGCACCAAGTCAATCGCGCGCGCCAGGGCGCTGCGCGTGTCTGCCCCGCGCGGCTGCTTGGGCGTGGCCGCCTGCTCATCGTGCGAATCGCGCGCTGTTGCGGAGCACGTCACGCTGGCGCACGTCGTAAAATTGACAGCCTGGGCAAGCGAGAATACCTTCGCCCGTTGTTGTGGTGCGGTCGTGCGGTGGTCGGTTAAGTGACTCCTCAACCTGAACATTCCGTGATGTCCATGCTCACCGGCTCCGGACCGGTGGTGCTCGTGGTCCTGTGGACGCTGATCGCGGCGTCGGTCGCGAGCTGGGGCATCGTCATCTTCAAGGCCCGGCAGATGCGCCTGGCCCGCCACGGCGCCGAGGAGTTCCAGAAGCTCTTCTGGGATACCCGCAACCTGGCCGAAGTCTCGCGGGCCTGCGTGCAGCTCGGGCCCAACCCCCTGGCCGCCGTGTTCGCTGCCGGCTACGAGGAGCTCCTGCGCCTTCGCACGCGCAAGAAGGCGAACGCCGAAGAAGGTTTCAGCACCGAGCTCGGCGGCATCGCCAACGTCGAGCGCGCGATGCGGCGGGCCGCCTTGCGCGAAAGGACCGAGCTCGAAAAACTGCTGACCTTCCTCGCGACCACGTCGAGCACCGCGCCGTTCATCGGCCTTTTCGGCACGGTCTGGGGCATCATGAATTCGTTTCGCGGCCTGTCGATGGGAGGGCCGTCGAGCATCCAGGCGGTGGCGCCGGGCATTTCCGAAGCACTGATCGCGACCGCAGCCGGGTTGGCCGCGGCCATCCCCGCCCTCGTGGCGTACAACCACTACGCCAGGGCGGCGCGCCTCGTCGCCGGCGAGATGGACAGCTTCATCTCGGAATTCCTCAACATCGCCGAACGTCACTTCCTCAACTGACACGGATGGGCGCCAACAGGTAGAAAGTGGGCGGCGGCGACGACTACGAAGGCGGGACGGTAGCGGGAATCAACGTCACGCCGCTGGTCGACGTGATGCTGGTGCTGCTGGTGATCTTCATGGTCACTGCGCCGATCATCCAGCAGGGTGTCAACGTGCAGCTTCCCCAGGCCGGCGGCCAGGCGGTCGAGGGCGAAGACGTGGCGCTCGTCGTCTCCGTGACCGGCGACAACAAGGTCTACCTCAACGACAAGCAGATGGAGCTCGACAAGCTCACGTCCACGGTTGCTGCCAACTTGAAGGAGGAGCCCCGCCGCGTCGTCTACGTGCGCGGCGACAAGGGCGCCGATTACGGCAAAGTGGTGCAGGTCATCTCCTCACTGAAGGCGGCGGGCGTCGACAAGCTCGGCCTGATCACCGAGCCGCCGGGGGCGAAGTAAGTGGGCGCCGGCGTCCGCGAGCGGCCCGGCGCCGCGCGGGCGGGGCACTTCGATCCTCGCCTGCTGAGGGACTTCGGCTGGTCGTTCGCCGGCCACATCCTCATCGTCCTCGTCGTCATCGTCGTTGCGCTGTACGCGCCCGAGCCGACGCGTTTCGAGGGCGAAGGAGGGCCGGTCGTCGACCTTGCCGTTCCGCGCGGCGACTCGCCGCTGCTGAAAATCGGGCCTCTCGCCAAGCCGTCGAGCCGCCAGGCGACGCCGCAGCCGAAGCCGGAGCCTCCCAAGGTCGAGCAGCCACCGGCGCCGCCGAAGGCGGAGCCGCCGAAGGTCGAACCGAAACCCGAGCCGGCAAAACCGGAGCCGGTAAAGCCGCCCGAGCCGCCCAAAGTCGAGCCGAAACCCGAGCCTCCTCCTCCCAAGAAGGACGCGATCCCGGAGCCGAAGAAGCCCGAGCCCCCGAAGGTCGTGCCGCCCAAGCCCGAGCCGAAACCGGAGCCGAAGAAACCGGAGCCGCCGAAAAAGCCCGAGCCGAAGCCGGAGCCTGCGAAGAAAGCGGAGCCGCCGAAGAAGCCCGAGCCTGCGAAGAAACCGGAGACTCCGAAGGCTGCCGAAAAACCCGAGCCGCCGAAGAAAACCGAGCCCGCAGCGGAGACGCCGAAGAGCGCGCCGAAAACGGAACCGGCGAAGGGATCGCAAGCTTCGACGACCGGCGCCGGTGCGCCCGGCGCCGCACACGAGACGGAAACGGGCCGTTCAGGCGATCCGAATGGCGGAGGCGGTGGGCCGGGCAATCGCAGCCCCGAGTTCTACGCGTACTTCGGCTACCTGTATCGAACGCTGAAAGCCCAGTGGGTATGGCCCGGCGATCCCGACCCGACTTTGGCGACCACGGTTCGATTCAGTATACTTGCTGACGGCAGCATCACCGACGTGCGCATCACGGATCGCTCCCGCAGTGCGCAGTACGATGAGTCGGCAGTCAACGCCGTTCGGGCGACGGGAACCCTGACTCCACCTCCACCGAACGTCCGCGCGGATTTCGAGGACGTCGAGTTCGTCTTCCGCGGTGCCGAGATGATGCAGTGAAGCGGTCGGGGCAGTCGGGGCGGTCCGAGATGGAGGGTGAGGACGTGGCGGAGATGGAACCCAGCAGCTCGCGCAGGCTTTCTACGGCGGCTTCCGTCGCCCTTGCCGCGGTACTTTTCGCGATTCCCCGGTCACTGCACGCGGCTCCGCTGCACGGCGAGATCTCCGGCGCCGGGTCCAACCGCACGCCGATCGCCGTCGTGCGCCTCGCGCCGATCTCGGCTCCCGAGCCTGCGCTCGAAGAGGAATTCCGGCGCATCGTTGCCGACGACCTCGAGATCTCCGGCCTCTACAAGGTCGTCGACCCCGCGTCCTACATCGAAGGAGTTCCTCCGGGGCCTCTCGGTCCCGAACACGTCAACTTCCTCAACTGGCAGGCCGTCGGCGCGCGCGGCGTAGTTCTCGGTCACTACGAGAAGACCGGCAGTGACCTTGCGGTCGAAGTCGCCTACCTCGACGTCGGCGCCCATTCGATGGTCGGCGGCAAGCGCTTTCGCGGCCCCGCCTCCGACGTCGCGCGCATGGCGCACCGTACCGCCGACGCCGTCATGGAGTTCACGACCGGCACCCCCGGTCCCTTCGACTCGCGCATCGCGTTCGTCTCCAACCGCGGCGGCTTTGCCAAGGAGATCAACGTCTTCACGTTCGACGGCGAGATCACCAGGGTGACCAACCACCACACGGTGACGATGGCCCCGTCGTGGTCGGTCGACTCGGGCTCGATCGTCTTCACGAGCTTTCGCGGGGGAGCACCGTCGCTGTACAGCGTCACGCTGGCGGGCCGGGCCGAGAAGCAGCTTGCGACCAAGATGGGCGTCAACGTCGGCGGGGCCTGGAAGCCCGACGGCAGCTCGCTGGCGCTGGCCCGCGAGGAGGGCGGCAACACCGACATCTACCTGCTGAACTTCGCCAGCCAGGAGCAGAAGAGGCTGACCGACCACTGGGGCATCGACGTCGATCCCGCGTGGAACCCGGACGGCTCCCGCCTGGCGTTCTGCTCTTCGCGAGGCGGTACGCCGCAGGTCTACACGATGGCGCCGTCGCCCGGCAGCGAAGCGACACGCATCACTTTCGGCGGAAGCTACAACTGCGCGCCGTCGTGGTCGCCCGACGGCCACTGGATCGCGTACGCCGGTCGCGTCGGCCGCGACTTCCACATCTTCATCGTTCCGGCCACCGGAGGAGAGCCGAGGCAGCTCACTTTCACCGGCTCGAACGAGGATCCGACCTGGTCTCCCGACTCGCGCTACGTCGTGTTCGCGCGCGAAGCGGGTGGAGACCGCAAGCTTTACCTCGTGGACCTCACAGGCAGATGGGAGCGAGAATTGACCACCGGCAAGGGGGATGATAGTTCCCCAAGTTGGTCGAAGCGGCTAGATTAGGCGCTGACCAGCCTTCCAGCGCCTTCGATTCGGAATCAAAATCAGGGTCGCCCTTCACGGGGCGCAAGAGTCGCCCTTCACAGGGCGCAAGAGTCGCCCTTCACAGGGCGCAAGAGAGGAAGAGCATGAGTCTCGGACTTGCGGTGTGGATGCGGAAGCTCAGCGTGCTGGGCGTGGTGGTGGGGACCGGGCTCGCGCTCGTCGTGACGAGCGGTTGCTCGGCCAAGAAGTCCGGCGAGGACACGGGCAGCCTTACCGACGACAGCCTCGGGGGCAAGGGCAGCCTCGGCCAGTTCGAGAAGACCGGCTCCTCGAGTGAAGGCGGCCGCTTCGAGACCGTGTACTTCGCGTACGACTCGGCCGACCTCGACGGCTCAGGCAACCAGGCAGTGCGCGCCGATGCCGACCTCCTGCGCAAGGAGAGCGGCAAAGTCGAGATCGAAGGCCACTGCGACGAGCGTGGTACCGCACAATACAACCTTGCGCTCGGCGCCCGCCGCGCCAAGACCGTTCGCGACGCGCTGGTCGGCGCCGGCATCAAGGCCGGTCGCCTCTCCACGGTCAGCTACGGCGAGGAACTCCCCGTCTGCCACGAGCAGAACGAGGACTGCTGGCACCGCAACCGGCGCGCCCACCTCGTCGACCTGACCGAGTAGGACCCACCGGAGTATGCGTTCGAACCTGTCCGTCTGGATTGCCCTGCTGCCGGTTGCGTCGCTCGTCGCCGGCTGCAGCGCAATGGACGGCAGCTCGGACCGCCGCTACGACGATCTTCGCAGCATGGTGCTCGAGCAGCGCCGCGCCATCGAAGACCTTCGCCACGAGCAGGAGCTGGTGCGCGCGGCAATCGACCAGATGCAGTACGGGCATCGCCCGGGCCATCCGATCGGTCCAGGCGGTCCAGGCGGTCCCGGCAGCGCCACCGACGACTACTGGCAGAGGCCGACCGCGCCGATGACCGAAGACCAGACCGGGCCTGCGTCCAACGCGACGGCGAGCGCCGGCAGTCCGCCGACCACCCCGGTGCCCGTTGCACCCGCCCCGCCGGCACCGAGCCCGTCGAGCGAGCCGGAGAAAGGCCAGGTGCCTTCCGAGCTGGTCGGCACCGCGTACGACTCGGCGATGCGCCAGCTCGCCGAAGGCGACCAGGACGAAGCGATCCAGTCGTTCCGCAATTTCCTGCACGACAACGCGACCTCACCGTACGCCGACGACGCGCAGTTCTGGATCGGCGAGGCGTACTTCCGCAAAGGGCAGTACCACCGCGCGATCATCGAGTTCAACCAGGTGTCGATCAACTACGGATCGGGCGACAAGGCTCCCGCGGCGCTGCTGCGCCAGGCCGATGCGTTCAAGATCGTCGGCGACCGCGTCGATGCCAAGCTGAGCCTGCAGAAAGTCATCGGCCGCTATCCCGGCACCGGCGAGGCAGCCAAGGCCTCCAAAATGCTGTCGGAGCTCGGAACCGGCGGGTGATCGCGAGCCGCGAGCCAGCGAGCGGCGAGATCCAAGCGCTTCAACGAAGCGAACTACCTCCGGCCGATTCGGACCCGAACCATCCCCTGCTAGCATCGACCGCGGGTCGCCAATGAGGGTCCTCCGCAGTCTGAAGAGTGCGCGCGGCCTTCCCGGCCGTGCGGTGGTGACCATCGGCAATTTCGACGGTGTGCACCGCGGCCACCAGGTCATCCTGCAGCGCCTTCGCCGCGAGGCCGATGCGCGCGGCGCGGCCGCCGTCGTCCTCACGTTCGATCCGCATCCGATCTCGGTCGTGCGCCCCGAAGCGGCGCCGCCGGCGATCATGACGCTGCACGACCGGCTCGACGCGCTGAAGGTCGAGAGGCCCGACCTCGTCGTCGTCCAGCGCTTCTCGAAGAGCTTCGCGGCCATCGAGGCCGACGAGTTCGTGCGGCGCTTCCTCGTCGAGACGCTTCGCTGCCAGCTCGTGCTGGTCGGTGACGACCTCAACTTCGGGCGCGACCGCGGCGGCAACGTCGCTTCGCTGGAGCGCTCGGGCAGGCGCTACGACTTCGCCGTCGAAGTGATTCCTCCGGTGGAGGTCGACGGGGTCGTCGCGAGATCCAGTGTCATCCGCTCGCTGGTGCGCGACGGTGACGTCGTTGCCGCGGCGCGACTGCTCGGCCGCCCTCACTTCGTGCGCGGCCGCGTCGAGCACGGTGCGGGCAGGGGACGCGGGCTCGGCTTCGCAACCGCCAACCTGAAACCTCAGACGCCGCTGGTGCCGGGCGACGGTGTGTTCGTCACGCTGTCGCGCCTCGGCCGCCGCCGCATCGACAGCGTGACGTCGATCGGCAGCACGCCGACGTTCGGCGGCACCGAGACGGCCATCGAGGCCCACCTGCTCGTCGAGCTCGGCGACCTCTACGGTCGTCCGCTCATGCTCGAGTTCCTCGAGAAACTGCGCGACCAGAAAAAATTCGAGACGACCGGCGCACTGGCCGCGCAGATCGGTACCGACGTCGCGCGCGCCAAGGCAGTGCTGGCCTCGCACAGCCGCGCATGAGCGCGTCGCGGCTGCCGGGCACGAGCGCGCCGCCGCGGAAAAAGGCCGGCGCGGCGCTGCAGGAAGCCGCTGCCACTTCGCGCGGCGAAGCCGCCCGCGCCGCCAGGAGCGCTACATTTTTTGTAGCGCCGCAGTACGCCGGCGAGCGCCTCGATAGCTGGCTCGCGCGCCAGGACGGCGCGCCGACGCGCTCGCAGATCAAGGCCGCCGCCGATGACGACAGGTTGACGATCGACGGCAAGCCCGTGCGCGCATCGCACCGTCTGCGCGAAGGCGAGAGCGTCACGCTCCTCGAGGCCGAGCCTGCGCCGCTGCCGCCGCCATCCAGTGGCGATGCGATCGACCTCGTCGTGCTCCACGAGGACGAATGGTTCCTCGCCATCGACAAGCCGGCCGGGCTCGTCGTGCATCCGGGGGCGGGCAATCCTGCGGGCACTCTGGTCGATGCGCTTCGTGCGCGTGAGCCTTCGCGAGCGTGGCCGGGAGACGCGAGCCGCGCCGGCATCGTCCATCGCCTCGATCGCGAGACCTCGGGCGTGATCCTCGTTGCAAAGACAGTGGCGGCCCACGAAGCGCTGTCGCGACAGTTCCGCGACCGCACGATCCGCAAGACCTACCTCGCGATCGTGCATGGCGCAGTGAAGGAGCCGGGCCACATCGATCTTGCGATCGGGCGCCATCCGACCGAGCGCACGAAAATGTCCGTGCGAGGCCGCCCCGCGCGCGCATCGACGACCGACTACCGGCCGCTCGAGAGAGTGGGACCGGCCACGCTGCTCGAGGTGCACCCTCGCACCGGCCGAACCCACCAGATCCGCGTGCATCTTTCGGCGGCAGGCTTCCCGATCGTCAGTGACCCGGTTTACGGAGGCCGCACGATCGGCGGGCTCAAGCGCCATGCGCTGCATGCCTCCGCCATCGAGCTGGCCCATCCGGCCGGCGGCGGGCATTTGCGCATCGAAGCCCCGCTTCCGCGAGATCTGGAGGACCTGCTGGCCTGGCTGAGGGCCTCCGCCGACCGGGGCGGGAAGGGGCAGGGCGGCCGGGACCGCGGTTGACACCCGGCAACCCATGATTTAGCCTTCGGTTACACCGCCCGGGAACCTTCTCCGTTTCCGCCGCCTTCCGGCAAAGCGACGCCGCTGCAAGCGGATCCTCGACCTGAAGGGCGGGTAGCCCAGGTGCTCAGGCACCGGCCACCCGACCGCGGTGCGACCCGACGAACCCTTTCGGCCGGTGGCGGCCGACCCTCGGCGGGCTCTCCTGCCTCCATCCCGGAGGCAAAGCGCCCCCGACCCAACCAACCATAAGCGAGTCCGATGTCAGAACGCGGCACTGAAACTGCCAGGGAAAGAAAGAGCGGGGACGAACGGTCCGGTCGCGGTCATCGCGACGGCGGCAAATCCCATGGCCGGGGACGAGGCCAGGGAGGCGGCGGCCAAGGCGGAGGCGGTGGTGGAGGCCAGAACCACGACCGCCCCGGACGGCTCCCGAAGGAAGACCTCGCTGCCGACGAAGCCCAGATCGCGGCAGCCGAAGCCTCGACCACTCCGACCCTCGACCTTACCGAGCTGAAGAAGAAGACGGTCCGCGAGCTGGCCGACGTGGCGCGCGAGCTCGGCGTCGAAGGCGTCGCGGCGATGCGCAAGCAGGAGCTGATCTTCAAGCTCCTCGAGGCCCAGACTGCCAAGAACGGCAACGTCTACGGCGAGGGGGTCCTCGAGATCCTGCCCGACGGGTTCGGTTTCCTTCGCGCTCCGGATTCGAACTACCTTCCCGGTCCCGACGACATCTACATCTCGCCGAGCCAGGTGCGCCGCTTCGGGCTTCGCACCGGCGACGTCGTCTCGGGCCTGATCCGCTCGCCGAAGGAAGGCGAACGTTACTTCGCGCTGCTCAAGGTCTCGGCGATCAACTACGACGCTCCCGATCGCGTGCGCGACAAGGTCCTTTTCGACAACCTGACGCCGCTCTACCCCGACGCGCCGCTTCGGCTGTCCCACGATCCTGCCGAGTTCACCACCCGCGTCATCGACCTCCTCGTGCCGATCGGAAAAGGCCAGAGGGCGCTGATCGTCGCGGCACCGCGCACCGGAAAGACGGTGATGCTGCAGCACATCGCGCACGGCATCGCGGAGAACAACAAGGAAGTCATCCTCATCGTCCTGTTGATCGACGAGCGGCCCGAGGAAGTCACCGACATGCAGCGCTCGGTCAAGGGCGAGGTCGTGTCGTCGACGTTCGACGAGCCGCCGACCCGTCACGTGCAGGTGGCCGAGATGGTGATCGAGAAGGCCAAGCGCCTCGTCGAGCACGGCCGCGACGTCGTGATCCTGCTCGACTCGATCACGCGCCTGGCGCGCGCCTACAACGCGACCGTGCCACCGAGCGGCAAGATCCTGTCAGGCGGCGTCGACTCGAATGCGCTGCGTGGTCCGAAGAAGTTCTTCGGCGCTGCGCGCAACATCGAGGACGGAGGCAGCCTGACGATCATCGGCACCGCGCTGGTCGATACCGGCAGCCGCATGGACGAGGTCATTTTCGAAGAGTTCAAGGGCACCGGGAACTGCGAGATCCACCTCGAGCGCCGCCTGATGGACCGCCGCGTGTTCCCGACCATCGACATCCTCAAGTCAGGCACCCGAAAGGAAGACCTGCTGATGGAAAAGGACGCCCTCACCCGCGTCTTCCTGCTGCGCAAGCTCCTGACCCAGCTGAACCAGGTCGAAGCCATGGAGTTCCTGCTCGGCAAAATGAAGGGAACCAAGAGCAACAAGGACTTCCTCGACTCCATGAGCCAATAGGGACTCTAGGGGTCTGGCACCAGTGCGTGGGGTCATGCCGAGCCGTCCAGTTCGACCCCAAACGCCCCGATGATCGCTGGTGCCTGACCCCACGCGGCGCTGATCCGTGGTGCCCGATGCCCACGCGGTCAGATGGAGGCTCCAGACCCGGCACCATTGCATCCGGCCCCATCGTCGGATATTGGGCCGGGGTTACGCCCCGCAAAACGGGCGGTATTGCAGACAACGACGCACCGCGCTCGCGGTGTGCAGGAACAGGTGCGGATGAGCCAAGTCACGATGAAGCAGCTCCTGGAGGCCGGCGTTCACTTCGGCCACCAGACCAGCAGGTGGAACCCCAAGATGCGCCCCTACATTTTCGGCGCGCGAAACGGGATTCACATCATCGACCTCCAGCAGACCGTCAATCTCTTTCGGGAAGCCTGCGACTTCGTCCGCGAAGTCGCCGCCCGCGGCGGCACCGTGCTGTTCGTCGGCACCAAGAAGCAGGCCCAGGAAGCGATCAAGTCGGAGTCCGAACGCGGCAAGCAGTACTACGTCAACAACCGCTGGCTCGGCGGAACGCTGACGAACTTCCAGACCATCAAGAAGTCGATCGACCGCATGCGTCGCATCGAGGACACCTTGGCGGATCCGGCCAGCGCGCAGCTGTTCAAGAAGAAAGAGCGCCTGCTGATGCAGCGCGAGCTCGATAAGCTCATGATCAACCTTTCCGGCATCCGCGAGATGAAGCGTCCTCCCGACGCGCTGTTCGTCATCGACCCGGACCGCGAGCAGATCGCGGTGGCCGAGGCCAATCGCCTGAAAATCCCCGTCGTCGCCGTCGTCGACAGCAACTGCGACCCCGACCGGATCGCGTACTGCGTGCCGGGCAACGACGACGCGATCCGCGCGATCCGCCTGTTCTGCGGCGCGATCGCCGACTCCTGCCTCGAGGGCCTGGCCGAGAGCGAAGCCCGCGGCACGGTCGCCGAAAAGGGTGACGGCACCTCCTACGGCGGCAGCTTCGCCGACGTCATCGGCGCGGCCGGCGAAGAGGCCATGGGCGGCGCGGCATCGTTCGAGCCCGGCTCCTTTGCCACTTCCGACTTCGACACGAGCCCCGCCGAATGAACATCGACGCCAAGCTCGTCAAGGACCTGCGCGAGCGTACCGGCGCGGGCATGATGGACTGCAAGAAGGCGCTGGCCGACACGGCCGGCGACATCGAGAAGGCAGTCGCCGTGCTGCGCGAAAAGGGCCTCGCCGGCGCGTCCAAGAAGGCCGGCCGGGTGGCCGCCGACGGGCTGGTCGGCGTGCTCTCGAGCCCTGATTCGAAGAGCGCCGTCGTCTTCGAGCTCAACTGCGAAACCGACTTCGTCGCCAAGACCGACGCGTTCCGCGCGCTGCTGCAGACGCTCGGCGCCGCCCTGCTGGCGGCCGACGTCACCGAAGGCAGCGGCGACACCGTCAGCGGCCTCAAGGTCGAAGGCGGCAAGACGATCGCTGCGCTGCTGACCGAAAGCATCGCGCAGATCGGCGAAAACATCGGGCTGCGCCGCTTCTCGCGCTTCGCGAGCAAGAACGGTGTGGTCGGCAGCTACGTGCACGCCGGCGGAAAGATCGGTGTGCTCGTGGAGATTGCCGGCGGCGACTCGCGCCACATCGAGCTGGCCAGGTCGCTGGCCATGCAGGTAGCCGCGGCGTTCCCGCGCTGCGTCTCGCGCGACGAGATCGCCGCAGGCGATCTTGCCGCCGAGCGCGAGATCTACCGACAGCAGGCACTGTCTTCGGGCAAGCCCGAAAAGATCGTCGACCGCATCGTCGACGGCAAGATCGAGAAGTTCTACTCGGAGATCTGCCTGCTCGAGCAGGAGTACGTGCGCGACAGCGATCTGCGCGTCGACAAGCTGGTCGCGCAGTCCGCGAAGGAGACGGGCGCGAGCCTGTCGGTTTCCCGCTTCGCGCGATTCCAGCTCGGCGAGGGCATCGAGAAGAAGCAGTCCAACCTGGCTGACGAGGTCGCCCAAACCATCGGTCAGAGCGCCTGAGCGCGGAGCGCCCCCACCATGGCTGACGCTGGAGCCAAGCCGTCCCGCTACCGGCGCGTCCTTCTCAAAATCAGTGGAGAGTCGCTTGCCGGCGACGGCGAATCGGGGATCGCCCCGCTCGTCGTCTCGCGCATCGCCCGCGAAATCCGTGACGCGCGCGCGCTCGACTGCCAGATGGCCGTCGTCGTCGGCGGCGGCAACATCTTTCGCGGCCTCAAGGCCGCCGAAATGGGCATGGACCGCGCCACCGGCGACTACATGGGCATGCTGGCCACCGTCCTGAACAGCCTGGCGCTGCAGGATGCGCTCGAAAAGCTCGGCGTCCCGACCCGGGTGCAGAGCGCCCTGGAGATCCGCGAGGTGGCCGAGCCGTACATCCGCCGCCGCGCCACCCGCCACCTCGAAAAAGGCCGCGTCGTCATCTTCGCTGCCGGCACCGGCAACCCTTTCTTCACGACGGACACCGCCGCCAGCCTGAGGGCCGTCGAGGTCGGGGCCGACATCATCATGAAGGGCACGCGCGTCGATGGCGTCTACTCGGCGGATCCGGAAAAGGATCCCCTGGCGGAGCGATTCGAGAAGGTGACCCACTTCGAGGTGCTTCAGAAGAGCCTGAAGGTGATGGACACGACTGCCATTTCGCTGTGCATGGACAACCGCATGCCGATCCTCGTCTTCGACATGACGCGCGAAGGCAACATCGTGCGGGCGGTGGCGGGCGACGGCATCGGCACGCTGGTCGCAGGGTGACGCCGCAGCGGGCGGCGCGCCCGGTTCGTGGGTGAAACGATGATCGAAGACATCCTCAAGGAGCTTCGCGGCCAGATGCACGAGACGCTGGTCTCGCTGCGCCGCGACCTGGCCCGCATTCGCGCCGGGCGCGCCACGCCGGCGCTGCTGGACCACGTTTTCGTCGACTACTACGGTTCTTCCACTCCCCTCAACAAGCTCGCGACGGTCTCGGCTCCCGAGGCGCGGCTTCTCGTCGTGCAACCGTTCGACAAGAGCACGCTGCAGTCGATCGACAGGGCGATCCGCATGGCCGAGCTCGGACTGTCGCCGGTCAGCGACGGAATCATCCTGAGGCTGCCGATCCCCGAGCTGAACGAAGAGCGGCGCAAAGACCTCGTCAAGCAGCTGCGCAAGGACGCCGAGCACCACCGGGTGTCGGCGCGCACCCACCGCCGCGATGCCAACGAGCTGCTGAAAGAAGCCGAGACCGAGAAGGAAATCACGCAGGACGAGCACCGCGGCGCCAGCGAGAGAGTCCAGAAGCTTACCGACGAGACGATTGCGCAGATCGACGAGATCGTAAAGACCAAGGAGCACGAGATCCTTTCGGTCTGAGCGGACGGGCGCGGTGGAAACCACGGATCGAACCGGATTGCCGCGTCACGTGGCGATCATCATGGACGGCAACGGTCGCTGGGCGACGCGGCGCGGGCTCAGCCGCATCCAGGGCCATCGCCGCGGCAAGGATTCCGTCAAGGAGATCGTCGAGGTAGCCCGCGAGATCGGCATCGAGGTGCTGACGCTTTACGCGTTCTCGACCGAGAACTGGGAACGGCCCGAGCGCGAAGTCGGTGCGCTGATGCGCCTGCTGCGCCGCTACGTGCGCAGCGAGCTCGGCCGCATGATGAAGCACGGCATCCGGCTGCGCGCGATCGGCAATCTCCGGCGCCTGCCTCGCGACGTGCTCGCCGATCTTCGTTCGGCCGAGCACACCACGCGCAACAACACGTCGATGACCGTGCAGCTCGCCGTCAGCTACGGCGCGCGCGAAGAGATCGTCGCTGCCGCCAGGCGCCTTGCGCGCCGCGTGCGCGACGGCGAGATCGCGCCCGAGGACATCGACGAGGATTCGTTCTCGGAGTCGCTGATGACCGCGGGGCTTCCCGATCCCGACCTGCTGATCCGCACCAGCGGCGAGATGCGTCTTTCCAACTTCCTGCTGTGGCAGGTCGCCTACAGCGAGCTGTACGTGACTGATGCGCTGTGGCCGGATTTCCGCCGCCCCCAGTTCCTCGCTGCCCTCGAGGACTACCGCCGCCGCGAGCGGCGCTTCGGCCTTACCGCCGAGCAACTCGCCGCCGAGGCCTGAATGCTGCGCCAGCGACTGGCCACTGCCGCGATCGCCATTCCGCTGCTGATCTGGCTGATCCTGGCCGGACCCAACGTGATTTTTTCCGCCGTCGTTCTCGCATTCACGTTCCTGTCGCTGATGGAGATGGCCGCGATGCAGAGGGTGGCCGTCACCGGCTCGGCGCCGCTGACGGTCGGCGCGGGCATGGCGATCGCACTGTCGATGTGGGTGGACGCCACCGGCGCCACGCTGTCGGCCGGCATCGTCGTCGCGCTGATCGGCGTGATGCTCGGGACGCTGGCCACTGCCGAGGACATGCAGCGCAGCGTCACCGGCGCCGGGCAGATCCTGTTCGCCGCGTTGTACGGCGGCCTGCTGCTGCCTCACCTGATCTGGCTGCGCGCGCTCGAGCACGGGCCGGGCCTCGTGTTTTTCGTGATCGCGACGTCGATGGCCAGCGATGCCGGCGGCTTCTTTGCCGGGCGCGCCTGGGGCAAGCGCAAGCTGTGGCCCACCGTCAGCCCGAAGAAGACCGTCGAAGGCGCCGCCGGATCGGTGGCCGCCGCGGTCGTCATCGGCGGCTTCTTCCAGTGGGCGCTGGTCGGACGCTTCGGATTCCTCGAGTCGGTGCTCGTGACGGCAATACTTTCGCTGCTCGCGCAGATCGGCGACTTGTCGGAATCGATGATCAAAAGGGCGTTCGACGCCAAGGATTCGGGCTGGATCATCCCCGGTCACGGGGGAGTGCTCGATCGCACCGACAGCATGGTCCTGCCGATCGTGTTCACCTACTACTACGCGAGCCTCACGTGGACCTGACCGCCGGCTGCGCAAAAAACGTGCTCGGCGCATCCGGAACTTTTTGCGAAATCCGCGCGTCCAAATCCCTCCGGCGCGCTGAAAACCTCGTTTCGGGCCGCACCGGGGCGGGTGTAAAGTAAGCGCCATGCAAGCAGGCAGCCTCGCCGCCGCGATTCTCGTGCTGGCGGTCGTCATCTTCGTCCACGAGCTCGGCCACTTCCTGGTCGGCAAGCTCTGCGACGTCGAGGTCCGTGTGTTTTCGATGGGTTTCGGCCCGACGCTGTTCGCGCGCCAAGTCGGAGAGACGGTCTATCGCATCGCGATGATCCCGCTCGGCGGCTACGTGCGCATGGCCGGATACGAGGAAGAAGGCGGCGATCCCGAGGATATCCCGGCCGACCCCTCGCGCGGGTTTACCGCCAAGTCGCTGTGGCAGCGTGCGGCGATCATCGTCGCCGGCCCCGCCGTCAACCTTTTGTTCGCAGTGCTCGTGCTGTTCGGGTGCGCCCTGGCGTACGGCGTCGGCGTAGCGTCGGACAAGCCGACGATCGACGGCGTCGCAACGGGAAGGCCGGCCGAGCAGGTGGGTCTGCGTCACGGCGACACCGTCGTCGCCATCGACGGCAAGACTATCGCCAACTGGGACGAGATGGTCGCCGCCATCGTTGCGAGCAACGGGCGCGTATTGCACATGGATATCGCCGACGAAAAGGGCGAGCGGCGAAACGTCGACGTGACGCCGAAGCTCGCCGACCAGCGCGACCCTTTCGGGGAAGCGCTCGCGCCGGTGTGGCAGATCGGCGTGAGCCGTGGCGTTGACCTCGTTCCGATCGGGCCCGCTGGAGCGATGCTCACGGCTCTGGATCGCACGTGGCGCGACTCGTGGATGATCGTCCAGACGTTCGTGCGCCTCGTCGAGGGCCGTGTCTCGGCCAGCGACCTCGGCGGACCGATTCTCGTCGTCGCCGAAGCGAGCCGTCATGCGCAGTCGGGCCTGCAGCCGCTGCTGCTCTTCATGGCGCTGATCAGCGTCAACCTGGGCGTCGTCAACCTTCTGCCCATCCCCGTGCTCGACGGCGGCCACCTCGCGTTCATGGGCTTCGAAGCCGTGCGCGGGCGGCCTCTTTCGCTTCGCGTGCGGGAATACGCGCTCGGCTTCGGCATGGTGCTGATCGGCACGCTGATGCTGTTCGTCGTGTTCCACGACCTCGTTCGCATCGTCGGCGGGTGAGCACAAAAACCAATTCCTTGCCGGGCGCGGACCGCGACGGCGCGGACGCGCAGCGTGCGCTCGTGCTTGCGATCGATACCTCCGGGCCTGATGCCGGCGTCGCGCTCGCCTCGGTGGGGCGCTGCGATACGGCGTTGCTGGAGACTGCCGGCAGCGGTGCTGCGCGCACCGAAGACCTCGCGTCAGTAGCAGGCTCGCTGCTGGCCGCGCGCGGCGCAGCGCTGTCCGCGGTCGGGATCCTCGGGGCCGTCGTCGGTCCCGGCTCCTACACCGGCCTTCGCTCCGGTCTGGCGTTCCTGCGCGGGCTGGCCTTCGGCGCGCCCTGCCGAGCGGTGTCCGTCGGCAGCCTCGAATTGCTGGCGTTGCGCGCTGCCTCCCCCGGGCAGAGTGTCGTCGCGCTTTACTCCGCATCCGCCGGCACCGTCATCGCCGCGAAGTACCGCCGCGTAGACGACGACGTCGACGAGCTCGTCGCGCCGCACGTCATCGCGCTCGAAGACTGCGCGGCCCTCAGCGAGGACGCGACGGAAAGCGGTTTCGTCGTCGCGGCGCCGCAGGCGGCGCTGGCCGCGCTGCAGCAAGCGACTGGAGCGGCTGCGGATCTTTGCGTGCTTTCTGGAAACGCACTGGAAGCGCTGGCCGCCCTGGTCGCATCGCGCGCGGCAAGGGGCAAGCTCGTCGAAGTCGATGAATTGTTGCCGGTTTACGTCGGGCAGGCCGCGGCGCGACCCAACCGCAACCGCGTTGCGCCGGCTGCGGTCGCCGAGTAACCCGTTGAAAATGCTGACATTTCGGTGCGCGAAGGATTTGACAACCGCGCACGTCGGCAGTAACGTTCGCGCCCGCTGTCGCGGATCCCTCGCGGCGATCCGCGCGCAACATCACCGAGGAGATCACCCAGGAGATCACCATGGACACACATGACGAAGAACTGGTGAAGCAACTGGCTCCGGAACACCCCGGGCTTCGCAGGTCGTACGAGCGACACGCCAAGCTGAAGGCCGAGGTAGAGGAGTTGTCGGCGCGCCCGCACCTGACGACCGACGAAGAGCTTCACCGCCGCGAGCTGCAGAAAGAGAAGCTCGCGGAGAAGGATCGCCTGATGCGCATGCTCGGCGAAGCCCGTCGCGGGGAGGCCTCTTCGGAGGCATGAGTTTGCGGCCGCTTCCGGGCCGCTTTTCCATGTGAGCAGCGCCCCCGACCGGCCAGCGGGCCGGCCTCGAGGGCGCATTTTGTCCAGACGGGATCCCGAACGCGCGGATTCCCACCAGAGGAGGCGACCGATGAGCACGCTGCCGAAGCACACCATCTCCATTCTCGTCGAGAACGAGTTCGGAGTGCTGTCGCGCGTAGCGGCGATGTTCAGCGGGCGCGGCTACAACATCGAAAGCCTGTCGGTTGCCGAGACGCTCGATGCGACGGTCTCGCGCATCACGATGACCGTGCGCGGCGACGCGTCCGTGCTCGAGCAGGTGACGAAGCAACTCTACAAGATGGTCGCCGTCATGAACGTCGTCGACTTCCGCCAGGGCGAGTACGTGGACCGCGAGCTCGCGCTGGTCAAGGTCGTCTTCGAGCCGTCCACGCGCGCCGAGGTGATGAACATCGTCAACATCTTTCGCGCCAGCGTGATCGATGTGGGCACCAGCGCCTGCATCATCGAGATCACCGGAGCGCAGGAAAAGATCGATGCGATGGTCCGCCTGCTGGAGCCGATCGGGATCAAGGAAATCGCCCGCACGGGCAGCGCGGCGCTCTACCGCGGGGAGAGACTCCTCGCACCGGAGAGCCCGGCAAGCGCGCCCGCCGACGGCGCCAAGGAGAACCTCGGATGAAGATCTACGACAGGAACGAAGCCAGGCCGGAGAACATCACCGGCAAGACCGTGGCCGTGATCGGCTACGGCAGCCAGGGCCACGCCCACGCGATGAATCTTCGCGACAGCGGCGTCAAGGTGATCGTCGGGCTGCGCCCGGACGGAGGCTCGGCGACCAAGGCGCGCGCCGCCGGTTTCGAAGTGCTGGCGGTTGCCGAAGCCGTGGCCAAGGCCGACGTCGTGATGATGCTCGTTCCCGACGAGCTGGCCGGCGAGCTGTACGCCGCCGAGATCGGACCGAATCTGAAGAAGGGCGCGTACTTCGCCGTCGCGCACGGATTCAACATCCATTTCAAGAAGATCGTGCCGCCGGCCGATGCAGGCGTGTTCATGGTCGCGCCGAAGGGACCGGGCCATCTCGTGCGCAGCGAGTTCGCCAAGGGCATGGGAGTGCCGTGCCTGCTGGCGGTGCATCAGGACGGCCCAGGCGACACCGAGGCCGTCGCTCTCGCGTACGCAGCCGCCATCGGCGGGACGCGCGCGGCGGTGATCGGCACGACGTTCCGCGAAGAGACCGAGACCGACCTGTTCGGCGAGCAGGCCGTCCTGTGCGGGGGCCTCACCGAGCTGATCCGCGCCGGCTTCGAGACGCTCGTCGAGGCCGGTTACGCGCCCGAAATGGCGTACTTCGAGTGCCTGCACGAGACCAAGCTGATCGTCGACCTTCTCTACGAAGGCGGCATCGCCAACATGCGCTACTCGATCAGCAACACGGCCGAGTACGGCGACCTTACGCGCGGCAAGCGCGTGGTCGGCGAAGAGACGCGCAAGGCGATGAAGCAGGTGCTCGCCGAGATCCAGTCGGGCAAGTTCGCCGACGAGTGGATCACCGAGTACAAGTGCGGTCTTCCCCACTTTCACGAGCTTCAAAAGGAAGGCGAGAACCACCAGATCGAGAAGGTCGGCTCCAAGCTGCGCGCGCTGATGCCGTGGCTGCAAAAGGACCGGCTCGTCGATCGCGCACGCAACTGATGCCGGACCCAGGCGCGAGACCGACAGCGGCCCGAATGGTGGTGGAGCCGCGGTGAAGTTCGCAAGCGAAGGCACGATGGTCGCCGGCATCGCCGCGGCCGTGGCCGTCGTCGCGGGGCTGTTGTTCGGCGCCGTCGTCTTCGGCATTGCGGCGGCGCTCGCCCTCGGTGTGCTGCTGTTCTTTCGCGATCCCGAGCGTCAAGCGCCGCAGGATCCTGCCGCCGTCGTGAGTCCCGCCGACGGTCGCGTCGTATTTGCCGAAACCGGCGCGTCGCCGCACCGCTTCGCGCCCGGGTCGACCGTCAAGGTGGCCATTTTCATGTCGCCGCTGGACGTGCACGTGAACCGCTCGCCGCTGGCAGCCACCGTCGAGAAGATCGAGCACAAGCCGGGGCGCTTCGGCGCGGCCTACAAGTCGGATGCCGACGCGATCAACGAGTCGAGCTCGATGCTGCTGCGCACCGCTGCAGGCGCCGAGGTCGTCGTCGTGCAGATCGCCGGCTTCCTGGCGCGGCGCATCGTCAACCGGATGCGGCCGAGGGCCCAGCTCTCGCGTGCGGAGCGGTTCGGGCTCATCATGTTCGGGTCCAGGGTCGACGTTTACCTGCCGCCCCAGGCACGGCTTGCGGTAAGGCCCGGCGAGACTGTCCGGGCCGGCCAGACGACGCTTGCGTGGCTGGATGCGACAGCGGGAGCCATCGATGAACCCAAGGCGGCGTGAAGTGCGACGCGAAGCACGCAGGGCCCGCCTGGCCCTGCTGCAGGATTCGGTCCCGCGGCGCGGGATCTATCTTCTCCCGAACCTGATCACGTCGGTCGGGCTGTTCTGCGGCATCTACTCGCTCGTGCAGACGATGCAGGGCAGCTACACCATCGCGGCCCTTGCCGTGGTCGCCGCGCAGATCTTCGACAGCCTCGACGGAAGGATCGCGCGGCTGACGAACTCGACAAGCCGCTTCGGCATCGAGTACGACTCGCTGTGCGACCTCGTGTCGTTCGGCGTTGCGCCGGGCCTGTTGATCTACAAGTGGGCGCTGGTGCCGTGGGGAGTGTGGGGCTGGTCGGCGGTCGGCCTGTACGTGATCTGCTCGGCGATCCGCCTTGCGCGCTTCAATCTTCTCGTCGGCCGCAGCGATCCGGGTTTCTTCCTCGGGCTTCCGGTGCCGGGCTCGGCGCTGATGCTGTCGTCGGTCGTGATGATGTACCAGTACGTCGGGCGCTCGGGTCTTCCGCCCAAGCACATCGCGCTGCTGCTGCTCACGTACGCGCTGGCGCTGCTGATGGTCAGCACCGTGCGCTACACGAGCTTCAAGAACCTCAAGCTCCACGGGCGCCAGCCGCTGTCGAGCTTCGTCATCGCGGTGCTGCTGCTCAGCTTCGCAGTCGCGGCGTACAAGCCGTTCATCTTCACCGGCATCTCGCTGTACGTGCTGTCGGGCCCGTGGATGGCGCTGATGGCGCTGCGCCGCGGGGAAAAGCCGTTCGGCGAGGCTCTCGGCGAGGACGAAGAGGGACCGCGCAAGGTCGAGCATCTCGACCACGCCTGAGGGGTCGAGCACCTCGACCACGCCTGAGGGGGGAATGCCTGCGGCAGGCTCCCGACGTTGCGGTTGACAGGGCCCCCCTGACGCCGCTACCTTGGTTGTCCGATGTTCTTCGCGGCCGACACGCTTGCTTCGCTGCTGCTCCTTAGAGGCCCGTCCGGGGCTCAGGCGGCGGTGTAGCTTCGGCCACATCCCTGAGAGCTGCGGACGGGCAAATCCAAAACCACCCGCAGCGATTCGATTATCGCGCGCGATGAAAATCGCGCGGCGTCGAAAAGAAAAGCCGCGGGTCCCGCGGCTTTTGCATTTCCGGGACCCGCGCCACAAGCAGCGGACGCCGACTCGAGGCGGCCGCCCCGGAAGCAGCGGACGCCGACTCGGCGCGGCCGCCCCGGAATGGAGAGGGACGATGAGCGACCAGAACGACTGGGTAAGGATCTTCGACACGACCTTGAGAGACGGCGAGCAGTCTCCCGGCTGCACGATGAACGTCGACGAGAAGCTCGTCATCGCGCGCCAGCTCGAGGCTCTCGGCGTCGATGTCATCGAGGCCGGTTTCGCCGCGGCCTCGCCCGGCGATTTCGACGCCGTGCGCGCGGTAGCGAGCAGTGTGCGCGGCCCGGTCGTGCTCAGCCTGGCGCGCCCGCGCGAAGGCGACATCGACAGCGCGCTCGAAGCCGTCGATTGCGCGGAGAATCCCGGCATCCACATCTTCATTGCGACCTCCGACCTGCACCTGGAGCACAAGCTCAACATGAGCCGCCAGGAAGTCGTCGATGCCGCGGTATGGGCCGTCGAAAGGGCCAAGCGGCACGTCGACTACATCGAGTTCTCGGCCGAAGACGCCTCGCGCAGCGACATCGATTACCTCGTCACCGTCTTCGGCGAGGTCATCCGCGCCGGCGCCGTCGTCTGCAACGTGCCCGACACGACGGGCTATGCGGTCCCGGCCCAGCTGCGCGACCTGTTCCGCACGCTGCGCACGCGCACGCCCGGCGGCGACCGCGTCATCTGGAGCACGCACAACCACAACGACCTCGGCCTGGCGGTCGCCAATTCGCTCGGCGCCATCGAGGGCGGTGCGCGCCAGGTGGAATGCACGATCAACGGCATCGGCGAGAGGGCCGGCAACACGTCGATGGAAGAGGTCGTGATGGCGCTGGACACGCGCCGCGACCACTTCGGCGTCACGACGCGCGTGAAGACGAAGCACATCTACCCGGCCAGCCAGGCGCTGTCGAAGACGATCGGAGTGGCCATTGCGCCGACCAAGCCGGTGGTGGGAGCCAACGCGTTCGCCCACGAGGCGGGCATCCACCAGGACGGCGTCATGAAGAACAAGCTCACGTACGAGATCATGCGGCCCGAGTCGGTCGGGCGCCTGAGCAACTCGATCGTGCTCGGCAAGCACTCGGGGCGCCACGCGTTCGTCGACCGACTGCGCGAGCTCGGCATCGACCTCGGCCGCGTCGACGTCAACGATGCGTTCGCGCGCTTCAAGGATCTGGCCGACAAGAAGAAGGACGTGTTCGACGAGGACCTGTACGCGATCTGCGCGGACGACAGCATCGACGAGGGACGGTTCGAGCTGCGCAACGTCGAGGTCGCCTCGACGCTGCACGGCGGGCCTCGCGCGACCGTCGAAGTATCGGTTGCCGGCGTCGTACGCCGCTGCACGGCCGAAGGCGACGGCATCGTCGATGCGTGCTACCGCGCGATCAAGGACGCGACCGGCATCGATCCCAAGCTCGAAAGCTACCAGGTCAAGGGCATCACCGGCGGCACCGACGCGATCGGCGACGTGAGCTGCTTCGTGCGCGAGGACGGAGTCGGCGTGCGAGGCCACGGCGCGCACACCGACGTCGTGATGGCCAGTGCCCTTGCGTTCATCGACGCGCTGAACCGGCTCGAGGCGCGTCGCACGAGGCTGCGCGGCGACTCGACTGCCGCAGCGGCGAGCGTCGGGCCGTAAACGGCGTGCCCGCAGGACGCGTTCTCGCGCGTCCTGCGGGCCTGTTTCCCCGGGAAAAAGCGATGCGCGTCCGCGGCACCGTCGAATACATCGGCACGAGTTGGGCCGGCTGGCAGCTCCAGACAGGCGCGCCGACGATCCAGGGCGAGATCGAAAAAGCGCTGGCGGTCGTGACGCGGCGGCCGGTGCGCATCCATGCTGCCGGACGAACCGATGCCGGGGTTCATGCCAGCGGGCAGGTGATCGCGTTCGAGCTCGATGACGACGTGGATTTGGACCGGCTCACGCGATCGATCAATGCGCTGACCGATCCGAGCATCACGATCGTCGAGCTGGTTCCCGTCGCGGCATCGTTCGATCCGCGCCGCCACGCCGTCTCGCGCACCTACGAGTACACGATCGTCAACGCGCGGCCGCCGTCGCCGTTTCTGGCGGGCCGCAGCTGGCACCTGCACGCGCCGCTGGACATCGAGCATTTGCAGAGACAGGCGTCGATGCTGGTCGGAGAGCACGATTTCTCGGCCTTTCGCGCTGCCGATTGCGAGTCGCCGAGCACGCGCCGCCGCGTGAGCGAAAGCGTGTGGCTTCGCGACGGCCACGTCCTCGTGTACCGGATTTCGGCCACGGCCTTTCTCAAGCAGATGGTGCGCGCGCTGGTCGGCTCGATGGTCGACGTCTCGACCGGCAAGCTGCCGGAGGCGACGTTCGCGAGGCTGATCGACGGCGGAAGCCGCACACAAGCGGGGCAGACGGCGCCGGCAGCGGGGCTCGTGCTGGTGCGCGTGGACTATCCGCAGCAGTCCCGAGGCTAGCAGGCTCCGGGGTTTACCCGCAACCTGCTGGTCAGTCGTCTTTTTCGGGATCGCGGAAGAACTTCTTTTCCCTGATCGCATCCGGGAGGTACTGCTGCCCCCTGGCTTTGCCCGAATCGCTGTGCGGGTACGCGTACCCGCGTCCGTAGCCGAGCCCTTTCATCATTCCGGTCGGGGCATTGCGAAGGTGCAGCGGCACCGGCAGCGCTCCGCTCGCGCGCGCTTCGTCGAGGGCGGCGCCGATGGCCGTGTAGGCGTGGTTCGATTTGGGCGCCCTCGCAAGGTGCACGGCGGCGTGGGCCAGCGGGATGCGTCCTTCGGGCATGCCGACGAAGTGCACGGCATCGCGCGCCGCGATCGCCAGCGGCAGCGCCGCGGGATCGGCAATGCCGACATCCTCGCTCGCGAAGATCACCATTCGGCGCGCGATGAACAGCGGATCCTCGCCGGCCTCGATCAGGCGCGCAAGCCAGTAGACGGTCGCATCGACGTCGCTGCCCCGCATGCTCTTGATGAACGCCGAGATGACGTTGTAGTGCTCTTCGCCCGAAGCGTCGTAGCGCAGCGCTTTTCGCTGCAGGGCCTCTTCGGCCAGGCGGCGGTCGATCCTGGCCGTGCCCGCCGCGACGGCCAGGTCGGCCGCAGCTTCGAGCGCTCCGAGCGCGGAGCGCGCGTCGCCGTGGGCCATCGAGGCCAGGAAGTGTCGCGCATCGTCGTCGATCGCGAGTCCGGACTCGCCAAGTCCGCGCTCGCGGTCGGCGAGGGCGCGGGAAATGACGACTGCGATTTCCGATTCGGGCAGCTCGGGCAGCACGACCAGCCGGCAGCGCGACAGCAGCGGAGCGATGACCTCGAACGACGGATTTTCGGTGGTGGCGCCGACGAGCACGATGTCGCCGCTCTCGACGTGCGGCAAAAAGGCGTCCTGCTGCGCCTTGTTGAAGCGGTGGATCTCGTCGACGAACAGGATCGTTCCCTTGCGCGCCAGGCGCCGCCGCTCGCGCGCCTCGGCAAGAATTTCGCGCAGCTCCTTGATGCTGCCGAGCACGGCCGACATCGCGACCAGCTCGTAGCCGGCGCGCTGGGCCAACAGCCTTGCGATCGTCGTCTTGCCGCTGCCGGGCGGGCCCCAGATCAGCAGCGAGCGCGGCGGTGTCGTGCCGCGAAGCAGGCCGCCGAGGAAAGTGCCCGGCGCAACCAGGGCCTGGTGGCCGGCGATCTCGTCGACGCCGGCCGGACGCATTCGTTCGGCAAGCGGGATTTGGGAGCGGTCGGGAGCGGAGGTCGCGCCATCATCCTCGCGTGCGCCGGTGCTCTCGCGTGCGCGGCCTCGCCCGTGCGCAGCCTCGTGCGCTTCTTCGGGCGCACCTTCCGGGGAATCGTCGAAAAGGGAGCGCTGCCGCGACTTGGCCATGTCCGGCGCACTCAATGCTGGGGCGCGGCCGGACACGGCTTTGCCTGGTGGTGGCTCTCGACCGCCGCGTGAGTAAGCCGCGAGATGCCGACTCCGAGCAGCGGCATTGCGATCACGCCCTGCAGGACCAGTGAGAAGAGTTGCAAGGCGTTGAGCACGATCCCGTAGGCCACGGCATCCGAGCGCGGCACGCCGTACAGGCCGAGCGCGACGACCGAGGCGATCTGGAAGATCCCCACCATCCCCGGCGGATTCGGCAGCGCCGTGCCGACGCCGACGCAGAGGAACACGCAGAACGCTGCCGACGGCGGAACCTGGAAGCCGAAGCCCTGGATCAGCAGCCAGCTCGAGAAGATCGGCAGCAGCCAGAGCAGCAGCGTCACGCCGAAGACGGCGGCGACCAGCCGCTTGTCGGGCAGGATCTGCAGGCCCTCACGCGCGTGCTGCAACACGTGACGCACTTTCGCGCACGAGTGCTCCGGAAGCGCCCGGGCCACCGTACGGTCGAAGAATTTCTCGCCGCGCAGCCAGAAACCGACCACGAGGAAGAGCAAGGACAGGAACATCACGAGGCTTCCGGTCGAAGCCTTGCGGGCCCACGGGGGAAGGTCGGTCATCAGCAGCGTCGCGTGCACGAGCAGCACCATCACCGCGGTGTCCATCATCTTCTCGAAAATCCAGTTGCCGACGATCGCAGGGATCGCGAGCCCCGTTTTCCACGACAACAACAACGGCCGTACCGGCTCCCCCAGCCGGAACGGCAGCACGTTGATCATCATGTAGGCCACCGACACGCACTTCCACAGCAGTCCGTACGGAAGTCGCGCAAGCGGGGTCAGCTCCAGCTGCCACCGCCACGCGCGCAACACCTGGATGGCCAGGCTCACCGCGAACGCAGCGACGAGCCAGCGATGGTCGAAGCGGTCGAGGGCGTCGATCACCTCCGACAGGGCAACCTGGCGCAGCGCGAGCCACAGGCAGAAAGCACCGATGCCCGTGCCGACCGTCACCTTGACGATGGCGCGCCCCCCTCTCATGGCCTCAGGATTTTCTTCGAAGCGACGTTTCCGTCGCGATCGAACTCGTAGACGAGAGGGACACCGGTATCGAGGTTCAGCTCGAGCACCTGCTCGCGCGTGAGCTTGTCGAGCTGCATGACGATCGAACGCAGGCTGTTGCCGTGGGCAGCGACGATGACGTCGCGACCGGCCTTGAGCTCGGGCAGGATCGTCGCGTCGAAGTACGGCAGCGTGCGCGCGGCGGTGTCCTTGAGGCTCTCGCCTTCTGGCGGCGCGATGTCGTAGCTGCGGCGCCACTGGTGGACCTGCTCGGCGCCGTACTTGTCGGCCGTCTCCTGCTTGTTCAGGCCCTGCAGCGCGCCGTAGTGCCGTTCGTTGAGCGCCTTGTCGCGCGTCGTCGGCACTGCGTTCTGCCCGAGGCCGTCGAGAATGATGCGCAGAGTCTCCTGCGCTCGCACGAGATCGGACGTGAATGCGACGTCGAAGTGCAGCCCCGCGTGCTTCAGCAGCTCACCCGCGCGCATGGCCTCGCTGCGGCCCTGTTCGGTCAGCGGGACGTCGATCCAGCCGGTGAAGCGGTTCTCGAGGTTCCACTGGGACTGGCCATGGCGGACGAGGGCGAGAGTGGGCACGGGCGTCTCCTTCCAGAACAAGCGAAAGCGGGCTCAGGAGTTTATGGTCGAAGCACCGGACAGTCCACGCACTTTGCAGGCCGGCAACGGCTGCTCCCGTGGCCTGCAGGCGGCCACTTCGCCGGTTGTTCCCCGCAGCGATCCCGTCTAGGATCCCGGCCTCCGCGCTCACGGGGACGTAGCTCAGCTGGGAGAGCGCCTGAATGGCATTCAGGAGGTCGGCGGTTCGATCCCGCTCGTCTCCACCAATAATCACTGCTGCGCGGACTGCGCCGGCTGCCGAAAGGCCGCCGGCGTTTCTTTTTTTGCGGGAGCGCTGCGTCGCATCCTGTGGCCGCAGTCACCGATCGCGGGCGATGTTCGCGCCGGCCCTGCGCGAGCGATCGCAGTTCTGCGAAACAGGATCTCGTCAGGCCTCGGCGCGCGCCTCGGCGGCAGCCTTCAGCTCGCGCACCGAATCGGCGACCGCCGAGCTTTCGAAGGCCCGCCGCACGATGCCGGGCACCCACATCCCGACGTCGATGGCCTGGGTGCAGGTGGCCTCGGTAAGGCCGGGCTCGAGCTCGATCAGCTCGTAGCGCCCCTCGATGGCCTTCAAGTCGCCGCCGGTCATTTTCCACACGAGCTCGCCGGGGCGGCGGCCCTCGTAGGCCAGCGTGTAGGTGATGGTTTTCAGGACCGCATCCAGCTCGAAACGCACCCGCCACTTTCCGGCTGCCGCATCGGCTTCTTCGATCTTCGCGGCGCGGATCACGCGGAACCAGGACGGGTACTCGGCAAAGTCGACGAGCGTGTCGAAGCACAGCTCGATCGGCGCGCGGATCACCTCGGTGTGTGACCTGGATTCCACGGGCCGCGAGGCTACGGATCCGCTGTCGACTTGTCAAAGAAGCTGTGGCGCTATGCGAGCGCGTGGCCGGCGGCGAAGCGAAAGACTCGGTGCTCGTCATCGGGCGCGGCCCTCTTGCCGATGACGTCGCCCGCGCGCTGGCGTCGCCCGAGCGCCGCATTGCGATCGTAGGCATCGGCGCGCCGCGCGCAGCGAGCACCGCGATGCGCATCGATCCGTCGTCGGCGATTGCCTCGCGCGAGCTTGCCGCGATCGTCGCCGAGACGAAACCCGATACGCTGGTCGTGCTCGCCCTTTCGGAATCGGCGCGCACGCCGGAGCAGCCATGGCTGTCGGACCCGTCGATCGCCTCGATGGTGACCTCGGCGCTGGACCGCTGTCTCCAGCACGGCAGCGCCGTTCCTGCGCTTCTCCTGCTGTCGTCGACCGCGGTCTACGGCGTTGCACAGGGATCGCCGCTGGTCTTCGATGAGCGACACGCGCTGCCGCGCCAGAACGTGTTCGAATCGGCGCTCGCACGCTGGGCCCAGGGGCTTCGTGCAGCCGAAAAAGCGCTGGTCCTTTGGGCAGTGACCAACGGGCAGCGAGTCGGGGTGCTGCGCTGCGCGAGCGTTTTTGGCGGACCGATGGACAGCCCTCTCGGAGCGTACGTGGCTGCACGCACCGCCATCCGCGTGCTCGGCTTCGACCCGCCGTGCCAGGTGGTGCACTACGACGATCTCGTGCGTGCGATCGTGCTCGCGGTCGACGCTCGCTGCGCCGAAGTGCTCAACATCGTCGGGAACGAGGTCGTTCCGCTGTCGCGGCTGCTCGCGCTCGCCGGAGTGCTCGCGATTCCGGTACCGGGGCCGCTGGCGGGATGGATGGTGACCGGCACGTTCGACGAGGCGCACCTTCGCTGGAGGAATCTCGCCGACGGAAGTCGTGCGACGGTATTGCTCGGATTTCGCGCCGAGCGAACGATCGAGGAGTGTTTCGGTGGCCAGATCTCCCGGTAGTGCGTCGGTCGAGCCCATTCGCTGGAAAGCGGGAAGGCTTTCTCTTCTCGACCAGCGAAAGCTTCCCGATCGCGAAGTGTGGCTGAGGCTCGAAGGAGCGGCCGACACGGCAGCGGCGATTCGCGACATGGTCGTGCGCGGTGCGCCTGCAATCGGCGTGACGGCTGCTTTCGGACTCGCCCTTGCGGCGCGGCGTTTTCGCGAGGGCCGCATCGTCGAGGATTTCGAACGCGCTGCTGCGACGTTGCAGGCCGCGAGACCGACGGCGGTAAACCTTGCGTGGGCCATCGATCGCCAGCGCACTGCCCTGCTGGCGGCGGGCCACGACGGTCGCAGCGCGTCGCGCGCCGAAGCGGCCAGGGTGCTTCGCGCGACCGCCGAGACGATGTACGCCGAAGACGTCGCGGCCAATCGCGCGCTCGGAAAGGCCGGCGCTCCGCTGCTTCGCGGCGACGTGCTCACGCACTGCAACGCCGGCGCGCTGGCGACGGCCGGCTATGGCACCGCGCTGGGCGTGATCCGCGCGGCGTGGGAAAGCGGGCGCCGATTTCGCGTCTATGCCACCGAAACGCGGCCTTTCCTGCAGGGTGCCCGCCTGACGTCGTGGGAGCTGGTCAAGCTGGGGATTCCCGTCACGCTGGTCACCGACGGAATGGTCGGTGCGCTGATGTCGGCCGGCAAGATCGGCTCGGTCGTCGTCGGCACCGATCGCACGGCGGCCAACGGCGACGTTGCCAACAAGGTCGGCACTTACCAGATCGCCGTGCTTGCGCATCGCCACCGCGTTCCGTTCTTTGTCGCCGCTCCGACGTCGTCGATCGATCTCGACTGCGCCAGCGGCAAGCTCATCCCGATCGAACAACGAGGGGAGCGCGAAGTGACCCACATCGGCGACCGGCGCATTGCCGCGCGCGGAGTGTCGGTGTTCCATCCCGCGTTCGACGTGACGCCGGCCGAGCTCGTCAGCGCGTTTTTCACGGAAAGCGGCGTGGTGCGCGGCAACTACGAAAAAGGCCTGGCCAAGGCCGTGCGGAGCGCACGCAAAGCGAGAGGCGCCAAGCAGGATTCGCGCGCGAAAGGCCGCCGCTCAGTTGTCCGCTGACGGCAGCGCGACCTCGAAGGCCGGATGCCCGGCTGCGACCAGTTTTTTTCTTACCTCGTCGAGAGCCGGCCCGTGCGCAAGGCGTCCGACGTTGACGCGATAGAGCGACTCGCCACCCGACTGGATCTCGACCACGGCGACGTCGGCGAAGCTCGCCGACAAGAGCTCGTCACGCAGCGACGTTGCGCTTTTCTTCTGGCGAAACGCCGCGACCTGCAGCGTGTGCAGCGGCCCCGCGGATGCAGCGGACGAAGCGGAAGCGGAAGCAGCGGAAGCAGACCCGGCAGAAGCGGCCGGCGACGCCACGGCAGTGCCCGGCGAAGCGGAACTGCCCGCGTGCGCCGAAGAGTCCGCTGCCGCGCCGGAACTAGCCGCCGAATCCGGCGCCGCCGTACCACGAGCGGAATCGTCGCTTACCTTCCCGACGGCTGCCCTCGTCGCCGTCGTGCTCGAGTCATCCGGCACTTCCGTCGCTGCGCCCGTCCCACCGCGTTTGGGCGGCGTGATCGTGACTTCGTAACGCTGGGCACCGGTGGATTCGTCCGCGCGCGCAACGGCTGCTGCACCGAGCAGCAGGAATCCGGCGGCTGCAGCCCGTGCAGCGGTGCGAACGATCGTCACTGCTCAGGCCTTGGCCGCCGCAGCCTGCGGCAGCTCGCGAAGCCGTTCGCACAGTGCGAGGTGCTCGGGCGCGCCGATCGAGTGCTCCGGAACCGGAACGCGTCCGAGCCGGCGGACCTTGTCGAGGATCCGGTCGCGGCGGCGCGTGATGGTCGCCAGCATCACCGGCGTAATTTCCGCATTCTCGATTGCGGCGCGGAGCGCCTCGTGAGCCTCGCGGATCAGCGACGGAGTCGCGCACACGAGGCAGCCGTCGCAGCCTGCGAGGATCGACAGCACGGCGGCGCGGCCGACACTGTAGTGCGATGCGATCGCCTTCATCTCGAGATCGTCGGAGACCACGTAGCCGTCGAAGCCGAGCTCGCGCCGCAGGCAACCGTCGATGGCGAGAGGGCTCAGCGTGGCCGGCCTGTCTCGATCGAGCGCTTCGCAGACGACGTGCGCAGTCATGATCATCGGCACGCCCTGCGAGATCGCGCGCGCGAAAGGACGGAACTCGAGGCTGCGAAGACGGTCAGTGCCGTGCGTCGAAGCCGGCAGCACCGGCAGCTCGAGGTGCGAATCGACCGCGGTGTCGCCGTGGCCGGGAAAATGCTTGCCGCACGAAAGAATGCCGCCTTCGACGAGGCCCTGCATGTACGGCAGCGCGTTGTGGATCACTTCTTCGGGCGTAGTGCCGAACGCGCGGTCGCCGATCACCGGATTGGCCGGATTGGTGTGCACGTCGAGCACCGGCGAGAACGTCAGGTTGAAGCCCGCATCGCGAAGCTCGCGGGCATGGGCAACCGCGACTTCCCTGAGCAGGCCGGGCGAGCCGTTGCGCGCCATCACGAGCGACGGCGGAAAATGCGTGAAGTCGGACGGCATCCGGTGCACGCGGCCGCCCTCATGATCGATCGCGATGAGGAGGTCGGGCCGCTCGCGGCGAAGCGCGGAGGTCAGCTCGCGGAGCTGGGAGACGCTCGTGATGTTGCGCCGGAACAGGATGACGCCGAGGGGGCGGACCTCGGCCATGAGCGAGGCAGCCTCCGCGTCCAGAGTCGGGCCAGGAAGGCCGATGATCAGCAGGTCGCCCGCCGAAATTCCCGCTTTTGCCGCCGCCGCCTTGGCCACCCTGCCACCCCCGCCGTCCGGATCGACGCAGGGTAGCACGGCGCCCGCCAACGGTCAGGAATCGGCGCACGTTCACGGCCTTCGCAGGCCGGACAGAGCCGCCTTGGACTCGGCATGAACCCGGCACGGAACCGGGCACAGACCCGGACGCAGGGCCTTTGGACCTTTTGCCAACTGCGTGGTAGGCGGGCGCGGCGCAGGCAGCGGAAGCGGGTCCGGGGGCGACGACGGCCCCGGCGACGCACGGCGGCGTGCAAGAAGGGCGAGTGCCGCAGGAAGCCCGCTATATTACGGTCGAGGGCGCGATCGGAGTCGGAAAGTCCTCGCTGGCGCGGCTTCTGGCCAAGCACTACGGCGCCCGGCTCGTCGGGGAACCCGTCGAGGAGAACCCGTTTCTCCCGCGGTTTTACGAGGAGCCCGAGCGCTACGCGCTGACGGCGCAGCTTTCGTTCCTGGTGGAACGCTACCGCCAGCAGCAGGAGCTGGTCCAGATGGACCTGTTCGAGCAGTCGGTGGTCAGCGACTACCTTTTCGCGAAGGACAGAATCTTCGCGGGATTGACGCTGGGGACCGACGAGCTGGCCCTGTACGAGAGGATCTACGGGCTGCTCGATGCCAGGATCCGAAAGCCGGACCTCGTGATTTTCCTCGATGCGGAAATCGAAGTCCTGCTTAGAAGGTTGAAGAAGAGAGACCGGCCGTACGAGCGCAAGATCGGCCGGGCGTACATCGAGAAGGTCGCGGAAGCCTACAGGAGGTTCTTCCACGGCTACAGGGACACCCCGCTTCTCATCGTCAGTTGCTCGGACATCGACTTCGTCGAGAATGGCGGCCACCTGGTCGACCTTGTCCGGGAGATCGGATCGATGGGACAGGGAGTCCAGGTTTACGTGCCGCTTGGATCCGGTTGAGCATCGCCAGGACGGCGATGCCTGCAGAGAGGCCCGGCCCCCGGGAAAGTCGAGAGTCGCCGTTGTGGCGATGCTTGCTGAGGGGATTCCGGACCGCTCAGGACCGAGACGGAGGTCGAAGGTGAACCGGCGACGAAGGCGCAGCGCCTGCAGGTGCGCGCCGAAGGCTCGCCGCAGCTACCGACACTCCTTCTCGCTTCGGGAGGTTTCAAAGTGTCGACGTCGGCTGCTGGCTTCGAACATTCCAAGGTAACGGTACCCGCGGTCCTGGCCTCCAAGGGCGAGCGCAAGCTCGCGATGGTGACGGCCTACGACTGCACGTTTGCGCGCCTGGCCGACCGGGCCGGCGCCGACCTTCTGCTGGTCGGCGACTCGCTCGGCATGGTCGTGCAGGGCCGGGCGAACACGCTCGGGGTGACGATGGACCACATGGTCTATCACTCCTCGATGGTCGCCAGGGGCAGCACGCGCTCGCTCGTCGTCACGGACCTTCCGTTCCTGTCGTACCAGGTCTCGGTCGCCGACGCGGTCGCCAATGCCGGTCGCCTCGTCAAGGAAGGCGGAGCCGAAGCGGTCAAGCTCGAAGGCGGAGCGCCGATGGCCGACGTCGTGCGCCGCCTTTGCGACATCGACATTCCGGTGATGGGACACATCGGACTGACGCCTCAGTCGGTGCATCGCATGGGCGGCCACAAGGTGCAGGGCCGCCGCGGCGGTCACGCTGCAGGTGGCCGCGACCGCCTGCTCGAAGACGCGCAGATCCTCGAAGAAGCCGGCGCGTTCGCGATCGTTCTCGAAGGAATGCCTGCCGACCTGGCTGCGCAGATCACTGCGAGCGTTGCGATTCCGACCATCGGCATCGGTGCAGGTGCCGGCTGCGACGGCCAGGTGCTCGTGATGCACGACCTGCTCGGCCTCGAAGAGCGGCTCGCGCCGAAGTTCGTCAAACGCTACGGCGATCTCGCCGGCGCGGCCGTCGAGGCTTTTTCGCAGTACGTCGGCGAAGTGCGAAGCGGTGCGTTCCCGACGACCGCCCACTCGTTCTCGTCGCCGCGCGCCGTGACGCTGGTACGGGAAGCCTGAGCGCAGCGAGCGGGGAGCGACGCGATGAAGATCGTGCAGTCGGCCGCCAAGATGCAGGAGCTCGCCGCGCAGGCGCGTGCGGGCTCGCTTCGCATCGGCTTCGTGCCGACGATGGGCTACCTGCACGACGGACACGTCGCGCTGGTGCGCAAGGCGCGGGAGCTGGCCGATCTCGTCGTCGTTTCGATCTTCGTCAACCCGACGCAGTTCAACAACGCCGAGGACTTCGAGAACTACCCGCGCGACGACAAGACCGACGCGGCGATGCTCGAAGAGGAAGGCGTGGACGTGCTGTTCCTGCCGACGCGCGACGAGATCTATCCGAGTGGTGCGGCGACGCGCGTGAGCGTATCGGGTCTTACCGACGGCCTTTGCGGGGCGCATCGTCCCGGCCACTTCGACGGCGTGGCCACCGTGGTCGCCGCGCTGCTGAACATCGTGCAGCCGCACGTGGCCGTGTTCGGCCGCAAGGACTTCCAGCAGCTGCGCATGGTGCGTCGCATGGTGCGGGACCTGCATCTGCCTGTGCGCATCGTCGACGGTGACACCGTGCGCGAGCGCGACGGGCTGGCGATGAGCTCGCGCAACGCACGCCTTTCGCCTGCCGAGCGTGCGATGGCGCCTGTCGTTCACCGCGCCATCGTTTCGGCCGCGGCTGCTTACGCAGCCGGCGAGCGTGACTCCGCGGCGCTCGTTGCCGAGGCGCGGCGCGTGCTCGAGGGCTGCAGCGCCCTCGAGGTCGAGTACCTCGAGCTGGTCGACCCCGAGACGGTGACGGCGGTGGCCAGCGTCGATGAGCGCTCGGTGCTCGCCGTTGCCGCGTGGCTCGGATCGGTGCGGCTGATCGACAACGAAACCCTTTCCGAATGTCCGGTCCGAGTCCTCGAACGGTCGTCGACCGGCGCTCCCGCTCCCGCGGGCAGCGCGGCGGCAAACTGAAATCCGGGAGACCCAAGCCATGCGCAAGATGCTTCGCGGAAAGATCCACAGGGCCACCATCACCGGCGCCGACCTTCATTACGAGGGCAGCGTGACGATCGACTCGGACCTCCTTCGCGGGGCCGGGATCATCGAGAACGAAGCGGTGGCAATCTGGAACGTCAACAACGGCGAGCGGTTCGAAACGTACGCGATCGAAGGGCAGCCAGGCTCCGGCGTCGTTTGCGTCAACGGCGCGGCGGCACACAAGGTGAACGTCGGCGACCTCATCATCATCGCGGCGTTCGGCTGGATGCCCGACGAAGAAGCGCTCCAATGGAAGCCGAACGTCGTATTCGTCGATTCGAAGAACCGTCCGATCGACCTTGGTCGCAAGCACGAAATCGGCGGCCAGGCCCTGCTGAAAAAGGTCTGGGGCTGATCGCCGTGAGCCGCAAAACGGCGAGCGGCAAGCATGCAGGCGCAGCAGCGAGCTTCGGCCTCCGCTGATGCACCATCATGGTTAAACCTGGCGCCGCGCGCGTAAAAGCCGCGAAAGAGGCGAGCGGGCGCGTCGCCGAGAACCGCAAGGTCTACCACAACTATTTCATCGAGGAGACGACGGAGGCCGGGCTCGTGCTGGCCGGCACCGAGGTGCGCTCCGCGCGCGACGGCGGAGTCAACCTGACCGATTCCTACGTGCGCATCGACAAGGGCGAAGCGTGGCTGATCGGATGCCGTTTCGCTCCGTATCCTCCCGCCGGTCAGAACAACCACGACCCCGACCGACCGAAGAAACTGTTGCTGCACCGCCGCCAGATCGATCGCCTGACGGGCCGCACCAAGCTCGAAGGCTTCGCGCTGGTCGTGACCAGGGTGTACTTCGACAAGACCGGTCGTCTCAAGGCCGAGCTCGGCCTGGCGCGCGGCAAGAAGCAGCACGACAAGCGCGCGAGTGAGCGTGACAAGGACGCCAAGCGCGAGATCGCGCGCGCGATGCGTCGCGGCCGCTGAACTGACTTCACGCGCCGATTTTCGAGATGCACCCGCTGGGCTGCAGATGTTTCAGGCGCCGGATTTTTGCGCCGCGCCCGCGGCTGGTCCGAGCGTGAACCAGAACGTCGAGCCCTTGCCGACCGATCCTTCGGCCCAGACTTTTCCACCGTGATGCCGGACGATGCGGCCTACCGTGGCCAATCCGATTCCGGTGCCCTCGAACTCATCGGTGCGGTGCAGCCTTTCGAAAGGACGGAACAGCTTCGACTTCTGTGACGCGTCGAAGCCAACGCCGTTGTCGCGAACGAAGAACGAGCCGTTGCCGTCGGCTCCGAGCTCGATGCGCGCCTGGCGGCAGGTGCGCGTGAATTTCCACGCGTTGGCCAGCAGGTTCTGGACGAGCAGCGACATCATTCCCGCGTCGGCCACCGCCTCCAGGTCTTCGCGGATCACGATTTCCACTTCGCGCGACGGATCGGAGTTCCGGAGGTCGGCGACGACGCCGCGCGCGATCTCCGAAAGATCCACTTCTGTTTCGTTGCGAGTCGCGCGCGCCAGGCGCGACAGCGACAGCAGGCCGTCGATGAGGCCGGCCATGCGCACCGACGATGCGCGGATGCGTTCGAGGTGGTCGCGCGAGGCCGGGCCGAGCGCCGCGCCGTCCTCTTCGAGCACCAGCTCGCTGTAGCCCGCCATCGCGCGCAGCGGCGAGCGCAGGTCGTGCGAGACCGAGTAGCTGAACGCCTCGAGCTCGTCGACCGCGCGCTCGAGCTCGGCGGTGCGCGCGCGCACTCGTTCTTCGAGCGCCGCGTTGAGCGTGCGGATCTCCTGCTCCGCGCGGCGGATCTCGGTCAGGTCGACCGTCGCCCCGATCAGGCGAAAGACGTTGCCGTCCTCGTCGAGCTCCGGACGTGCGGTCGAGCGCACGACGGCCACTTGTCCGGTGGCCAGGTTGGCCTGGCGGTACTCGACGACGATCTCGCCCGTGCCGCCGCGCTGGGTCGCCAGCGCCATCTCCTGCGCGACGCGTTCGCGATCCTCCGCAATGATGAAACTGAACCCTTCCTCGAGCGATATCTGGCGGCGACCGTCGCCGGCCGCTGCGCCTGCGCGCATGTCGTTGCTCACCCACATCGTCGCGTCGCGAAGATCGATCTCGAACGACACGACGCCGGCCGCACGCTGCGCCTCTTCCAGGCGAAGCTGGCTCAGCCGAAGCTCCGCTTCGCTCCGGCGCCTGCGCGTCACGTCGTGCACGATCGTCAGCATCAGCGGCCGGCCACCGAGCTCGATCAGGTAGCCGATGACTTCGACCTGGCGCTCGCTGCCGTCGGGGCGATGGAACGTGTACTCGGCAGGTCCGGGATCGACGCCCTGCTGCATCAGCCCGAGGTTCCGTGCCGCCTGCGCCATCCCTTCGTCGTCGAACAGGCCGCTCTCGAAAATGTGTCGGCCTTCGGCGGACTCGCGCGTCAGGCCGGCAATCTCGGCAGCGGCACGGTTCATGCGCTCGAGGCGACCCTCGAGGCTCAGCATGATGTAGCCGTCGGGCGCGTATTCGAACACTCTTTGCCAGAGCGTCTCGCTCTCCTGCAGCGCGCCTTCGCGTTCGGACGATTGCCGCATCGCGGTATCGGCGTCGGTCCAGAGCCGCCGCATCCCGATGATTCCGAGCAGCAGGAGCACCGAGGTCGTCGTCGCGAACGTTTCTTCCAGCAGCCGGATGTGCCCGGCGTCAGCGCCGTAGAGGATACCGCCGAGCGCGACGAGGCGGCGGGCGGCCATCAGCAGCAGCGCAGCGGCCAGCAGCAGCAGCGCAGCGGCCAGCAGCCACCACGCCACGCGGGTGCGCGGCGACCTCGGGGCATTCAGCGCGAGGAACGCGACGGCGATCTGGCACAAGGCCGAGAGCAGCAGCAGCGCGGCGGTCATGCTCTTGCGCCCCGGCTCGAGGCGTGTCGGGGGCGATCCTCCTTACTCCGCCGGCAGGCGGCAGGAAAGGGCAGGCGGGCGATAGCCGCCGGGGAGGCGGGCAGGGGAAGCGGGGAAGGCGGGAGAGCGGGGAAGGAGCGTCAGCGCGATTCGCGCCAGCGCAGGACGAACTTTTCTTCTGTCATCGTGCCGGGCGATTTGCGGGTGCGGAAGATCGGGTCGCCGGAGCGAAGCTGGCGCAACTGCTCGAGCGCCGACTTGCCCGTGGCGATGCCGTGCCTGGCAAGGTAGCACCCGATGACCACGCCGGTGCGCGCGTCGCCGTCGGAGCAGTGCACGAAAGTTGGGCTGTCGCGTCCTTCGATCTCCGCGTCGATCGCGTCCAGGATCAGCTCCATCGCCTGCTCGGTCAGCGTATTGGCGTCCTCGATCGTGTAGCGCTCGATCTCGACGACGATGCCGCGCGTCTCCCCGATCTTCTCGAGAGTGTCTTCGTACGGATGGAAGTGCGCGCCGGCCGAGCCGTCGAACGCTTCCTCCTCGCTCATCAGGTTGATGACCGAGCGGACGCCGCAGTCGAGCAGCGCCTGCATGCGCTGGTCGGTCGTCTTGGCGTCCTGGCCGCCTGGCCAGGCGCCGGCGAGCAGGGTGCCGGGAACTACCCAGTAGGTACCGGGGAAGGGCGTGGAACTGCGATCGTCGCTCACGGGAGGATGGAGGGGACGCGGCCTGCGTCCAAAGGGAAGATTCAGGGACTGATACGTTGTTACTTGGCCGCCCGGCCTACGTCAAGCCGGTTCGGCACGAACCCGCCGCCGGCCGCTTTTCTTGAACAGCCGGAGCGCGCGGATAAGCTCCGCCTCGAACGCAGCTCGCACCCCGACCCAGCCGCATCGCCGAGTCTTCCATCCATTGGCGACGCCGGCACGACGAGGACGTCACAAGGAGGAGAACCGATGAAGGATTACGGCCTTTTCATCAACGGCCAGTGGGAGTCCGCCAAGGGCGGCAAAACGGCTCCGTCGATCAATCCCGCCACCGAAGAAGCCTGGTGCAACGTCGCGGTCGCCGACCGTGAAGACGTCCGCAAGGCGGTCGCCGCCGCCAAGGCCGCGCACGACAGCGGAGTGTGGCGCAACAAGTCGCCGCAGGAGCGCGGCGAGATCATGCAGCGCGTCGCTGCCGCGATGTTCGAGCGCCAGGACGAGCTGGCCGCCGCCGAAGTGCAGGACGGAGGCGGCACGATGCGCAAGGCGATGAGCATGGACGTGCCCGGCGCCGCGCAGACGTTCTTCCATTTCGGCACCTACATTACCGGCGACGAGTACAAGACGATGCTGCAGGAGGAGTACGACGAGGTCGTACCGATCCCGAGCAGGAACCTCGTGGTGCGCGAGCCGATCGGCGTCTGCGCCGGCATTACGCCGTGGAACTTCCCGATGATCATGGGGGCGTGGAAGATCGCGCCGGCCATCGCGGCGGGCAACTGCGTCGTGATCAAGCCCGCTTCCGTGACGCCGGTCTCGACGCTGCTGCTCGGCGAGATCTGCACGCAGGCGGGCGTTCCTGCCGGAGTCGTCAACGTCATCTCAGGGCCCGGCGGCGCGGCCGGCGAGGAGCTGGCCACCCATCCCGACGTCAGCAAGGTCGCGTTCACCGGATCGACCGAAGTCGGCCGCCGCGTGATGCAGCTCGGCGCCGGCACGCTGAAAAAGGTGACGCTCGAGCTCGGCGGCAAGTCGCCGAACATCATCCTGCCGGATGCGAACCTCGACACGGCGGCGCTCGGCTCGCTGTTCGCGACGTTCATGCACCAGGGCCAGATCTGCGAGTCCGGCACGCGCATCCTCGTGCACGAGAAGATCCACGACGAATTCATGGAGAAGCTGCTGGCGGGAATGGGGCGCATCAAGATCGGCGACACCATGGACCCGACCGTCGGCATGGGCCCGCTCGTCAGCGCCTCGCAGCGCGAGACCGTCGAGAAGTACGTCGGGCTCGGGCACGAGCAGGGCGCCCGTTGCGTGGCGGGCGGCAAGCGTCCGGACGGATTTGCCAAGGGCTATTACTACGAGCCGACCGTCTTCGACGACGTCGACAACAAGATGCGCATCGCGCAGGAAGAGATCTTCGGACCGGTGGTCTCGGTGATCCGTTACAAGGACGAGGAAGAGGCGATCCGCATTGCCAACGACTCGGTGTACGGGCTCGGCGGCGCGGTCTGGTCCGAGAACACCGACCACGCCGTTGCGGTGGCACGTCGCATCGATACCGGGACGGTGTGGATCAACGACTACCACATGATCAACCTGCGGTTCCCGTTCGGCGGCTATAAGCAGAGCGGCGTCGGGCGCGAGCTCGGCAAGTGGGGCCTGGCCGAGTACCACGAGGTCAAGCACATCCACGTCGGGCAGAGCACGCCGCCCGAAGGGAAGTTCTACTTCCAGATGCTGCTGAACTGAGCAGTGACCACGGTGCGGATCACGGCGGCGGCCTGCGCCGCGCTCGGGCGAGTGCGCCAGGAGCGCGGCGGGTCCGAGGAGCGCAGCGGGCCGCTGACGTTCACGATCGACGGCGGCTGCTGCGAAGGAGCCGCACCGCACCTGTTCGACGATGCGGTCATCACGTCGGCGGCCCTGCATGCCGGGGACGCCGACGGGGTGCCCGTCTACCTCCAGCCCGCGATGATCGAGCCCTACGCGGACGCAGACATCACGATCGACGTCATCGAAGACGCCATGTCGGAGTCGATGTCGCTCGAGACCGGGCTCGGCCTTCGTTTCGTGCTGCGCGAGAGCAAGGCGCAGCGCTGAACGCGGCGCAGCGCGCTGCCTGGGCAACTGCCCACACCTCTGGCGATGCGCGCGCGTTCGCACTCGATCCCGCGCCGAAAAAGCGCGCGGTGGCGACAAATGCGCGCATGATTGCACTCGGCGGAGCGCGGGCGGGGCCGGGTGATGCGCACGCATCTGCACTCGTTATCCTGTGGGTTCGGGCCGGCAGGTCTGCTTCCGGCATGCGCACGCGTTTGCACTCGGAATAGTGGAGGCGACGAGCCTCGATGCGCACGCATCTGCACTCGGGATCGCGGAAGCGATGAAGGTCGATGCGCACGCATCTGCACTCGGGATCGCGGAAGCGACGAAGGTCGATGCGCACGCATTTGCACTCGGGATCGCGGAAGCGACGAACACCGATGCGCGCACACTCGCACTCCCGATGGCGTCGGTGATGGACAGGGATGCGCACGCAGTTGCACTCGCAGTCGCGGAGACGACGACCGCCGATGCGCACACATTTGCACCCGCGGCTTGAGCGCGGCGGCGCGTCCCTGTGCGCACATCTGCACTCCGTGTTGAGGCATTCGCGAACGTCGATGCGCGCATGTTTGCACTCGTACTCTCGCGACATTTCTGCCTGTGAAACGCGTACGGTCAGGCCATGTCTTCGATCAGGATGCTCGGCGGCGTGCGCACTCGCACCGGGCTCCGCGGATTGGAGCCGGTTCGGCGCGCGATGGAGCGAGGCGCACGCCCGTCTGCCGGAACGGGGCTCCTGCAACTCGAGCGGCTTGTCCGCAGGGGGCGAGCGATCGCCAGAGGTGCGAAACCTCGCGCCATCCTCGGAATGAATGACTTCCATGGGGCGAACGGATAACGAAATTTGTGATCTTGCTCAATGACACGGGAGTCATAATTCCCCGCTGTCATCGAGCCGAGATGCGACGGATCCGGCGCACTGCCTCATTCCGCCGCGCTTCGAGACGCCGCGCTTCGAGACGCCGCGCTTCGGGCCGCCGCACTTCGAAACGCTGCGCTTCGAAACGCCCCGCTTCGAGACGCCGCGGTTCGAAACACCCCGCTTCGAGCCGCCGCGCTTTGAAGCGCCCCGCTCCGAGCCGCCGCGCTTCGAACCGCCTGCTTCGCGCCGAGCCTCTATCGCGAACGCCGCCCACCGCCATTTCACCTTGGCGCCTGAATCGGAACGCGTCCGCGCCCGTCGCGAATCTCGCCCGAGGGCGCGGGACCCTCAGCTCCAGAAAGGCTGCGCGACCTGCGCGAGGCGGTCGCCTTCAAGCAATTCCTCGAGCTCGTCGGCAAGCCGCCGGCACTGCTCGAGCGCCTGGTGCCAGGTGCGATGACGGTCCGCAGTCGAGTAGCGCACGAAGTCGTCGCGATCGGGCACCTTGCCGCCAGGCAGCGTCGCGACGAATTCCCGCGACGGCGCGACGAATACGGTGCGCGACAGCAGCGCGCCGCGCGGGCGTCTCCACGTCAGCGGCTTGTCGAACCAGCCGGGCACGATGCGGTCGAAGAAGTGCGGATACAGCACGAGGCCGGGCGGAGCGTCGAAGTCCATCGCGAAGTGGTAGTCCGTGATGCCGCCGTCGCGCAGCAGGCCGCGCGGCGCTCCGGCAACGTCGCGGATCGCTTCCATCACCAGCGGGATCGACCCGCTGGCCAGCGTGGCGTCCACGAAATTGGCGGTATCGAGCGCAACGTTCGTGGTCCTGACATCGGCGAACACGAAGGCCGGCTTCGGCGTCGAATGAAAAACGACGCGCTCGAAGAAGGCGCCGAGCAGGTTGCGGGACATCGCATTGGCCGTCGCCGCAGCACCGAGCCCGAGCGCGAGCGGAACGCGAGAGTCCGTCGCGGCGACGCCGCGGCTGCGCACCGTGCCGACATGAAGACGAACGTGCGGATGCCCGAGAGCGGTCGAATGTCCGTCGCTTCCGAGCAGAGCCGACAGAATGCGCCGGCTCTCGGCAGTGACTTCGGCCGGCGTCGGTTTCTTCTCGTAGGCCTGCGCGACGTAAGCCTCTTCGAAACGTCCGAGAGCCGCGAGGGGGTCGGGGAGCGCGAGGCAGCTGTGTCGGAACGCACCGATCGACGTGCCGAATGCGTGAAGCGGGCTTTTGCGCGCTGCGACCAGGCGGCGCGCGAGCACCTGATCGATCGATGCGAGCACCAGCCATTTCGGCCCGCCGGAGGCGCCGAGCAGCACCGTGAACAGGTCCGCGCGAAAGCCTTCGCGGCGAATCGTCTCGAGAGCCTCGGGGCCGGCGCGAACGGTAAGGGCCTGCTGCATCGGTGCTTTGCCGGCCGCGGCTGCGCCGGTGGCGGGTCTTGTCCGTTCGACGCAAGGCCGAGTCAAAGGCCGGGCGGCGGCTCTCCGGAGGCGTGGAAACCTGCAGATTCGGCGGCCGGGCAGCATCGCAAGACAACTCGCAGTCCGCCCTGCGGCCGCGCTCGCCGCGCAAAGCTGCGACTATTCGCTCGATGCAGGAGTCTTTCACGGCATCTTCGTGAAGAATCGATGAACGGCCGCGACACCGTCCGCTCGCGCAACGACGACAGTATTTTCAGCTGCGATCGCACTCGCCGGATCGCGAACTCTGACGAAAGCATGAAGCCTTTCCTGCAGAAATCCGCACATTTCGCAGGGAAAAACGCATTTTTCTGCGTTCCGTCGATTCGCGCGCACGCGCGTACGCGATACGATGTCTTCATCCCCGGATGATTTCCGTTTCACGGACGAATCCTCTTCGCGTCGTAGGCGATGCCGGTCAAGGCACAGTCGCTTCGCCGACATTCGAGCCCTGCGCCATCGACCCTTCCTGCGCACGCTGCGGCAACGGCACAGAGACGCGCAATTCGCTCGACTGGTCCTTCGTCGATGCCGTCTACTGCATTTCCCTGATCGAGAGGCCGGACCGCCTCGAGCGCGCGAGCGCGGAGCTCCATCGCGTCGGGCTTTGCCGGCGCGCGCGCTTCTACAGGCCGGCCCGTCATCCTCGCGATCCGATCGCCGGCATCTGGGAGTCTCACCGCACGATCGCAATGGATGCGCTTTCGCGCGGCTTCGAGAAAATTCTCGTGCTCGAGGACGACGTGAAGTTCCGCCGCGGCCTGGATGCTGATCGTCTGCGCGACGTTGCGGCGACGCTCGCGTCGGCTCCCGACGGTTGGGACATTTTCTACCTCGGGCACTGGCCGATCCGCGTGCAGAGAATCGCCCGGCGCCTGCTGAGGACCCAGTCCGGCTGCACGCACGCCTACGTCGCGAGCGCTTCGGCGATGTCGTGGCTCGCCGCCAACGAGTACCGACGGTCCCAGGTGTCGCATCGCTGGTCGCGGATCATCGGCCGCGGCATCGACGCCGCATTCGCGTCGCGCCTCGCGACCTACGCCTATTTCCCGATGGTGGCCGTGCAGAACTCGAGCATCAGCGACCACACCGCGAAAGCCAAGGCGGGCCGTATTCGCAGGATGCACCATCTGTTCACGCGCACGCGCGCACGCGAGTACCTGTTGTCGCTGCTGATGGTTCCGAACGAAATGCGCGTCGTCGCGATCGCGGTTCTCGAAGAGTGGAAGACGAGAATTGCTTCGCTGCTGCGTCCGCAACAGCGCGGGGTCCCTGCTACCAGGTGCCCGGACCCCGAGCCCGGTGCGGTGGGAACGGTCATTTCACGGACGGAGGAGACCGCCGCCGCACCGGGTGCCTGACCCGATCTCCTGCGCGATCTCCTGCGCCGTCAGTGTTGCAGCGGCTGGAAGTATTCGATCGCGACGATTCCGCGGGCCCGCAACTGAGTCGGTTGCCCCTCTGTCCCACCTGTCATCTCGATGTCGGCTGCGGCGTCGCTCCACGTACGCTGCGGCTGCGTTCTCGTCTCCAGCAGCAGGCGGAACGCCAGCGGCACGGCATCCAAAGGATTGCTGCGCAGCAGCAGCGCGCCGGTACGAACGCGCAGGTTGCATCCGTTCGTGTGAATCACGAAGCCGCCGGGAAGCGGGTAGCCGCCGTTCGCGTCGGCAGTCGTGGACGGTCGTTCCTCGATCTCGAAATCGTTCGCGTCGGTAACGATGCTCCCGCTGCGCTCGACGACGAGGCGACGATGATGCGATCCGGCCGGCGTCGTCACGTCGAGGAGATACAGCGCAACATCTCCTGAGCGGCTGAGAATCTCGACGCGACGCTGGACGAGCGACGTTTCGGCCTCGCTCGCCCAGGAATGCGTCAGCGTCGCCGTGCCGCCGATCTCCGCGGGATCGCCCATGCCGGTCAGCCAGACCTTCGCCTTTGCGGGTACCTCGAGCGCGAGAAGATCGAGCGAAGGCTGCTCCGCGAACAACGAGTGCGACCAGCGCTGGGCGAGCTCCACGGAGACCTTGATCCCGTGCGAATTGCTGTCGATCGCAAGGCGTGGTGCGGCCGGATGCAGATCGAGGGAGGCCGACGCGATGTCGAGACGAAGCCCGTCGCTGCCGAGCTTCCAGTCGTCCTTGCGCTTGGCGTAGTGGAACTCCGTCACGTGTCCGTCGGGCGCGACGATTGCTCCGGTAGCGGCGGCGCTTCGATCGCCGAGGATCCCGTTGCGGATCTGGAAACGCGCGAAGATCCGGTAGCCGCCGTCGAGATCGGCAGTGAGATCCCAGTGCTCGCCGGCATCGGATCCGGGCAGCAGGCGCGCGGCAGGGTCCGCGGCTGCGCTCGGCGCAGCGCGCACGGGGTCGTCGCCGCGGGCGGGACTTGCTGCAGCCAGCAATGCGACGATTGCGAGTGATGCGCGAGCCAGCGGCGCCGCCAGCGCGTTCACGCTCCACCTTCCGGAACGCGCGCTGCGAACGTTCACGCGCGACCTTTCGCGAGGCTCTCGGCGAGCATTCGCATTTCGTTCCCACGCGAAGAGCCGCGCCTCCACGCAAGCCCGATGGTGCGTCCCGGTGCCGGTGCGCGAAACGGCCTTGCCATCAGGCCGGAATTGGCCGTCACCACGAACGGCACCGCGATCGACGGAAGCAGCGTGACTCCGTCGCCGCCGGCCACCATCTGCACGAGCGTTGCGAGGCTCGTTGCGCGAAAATCGGCATCCTCGGTGGCTCCCGAGCGGCCGCACACGGCCAGCACCTGTCCGCGAAGGCAGTGGCCATCCTCGAGAAGCAGCACTCGCTCTCCGTCGAGATCGTGCTCGGTCACCTGCTTCTTCTTCGCAAGCGGATGGCCCGACGGCATCGCGAGCAGGAACGCATCCTCGAACATCGCTACCGAGTCCACCGGGCCGAGCGTCGTGTCCAGCGCGAGAAGGGCGGCGTCGATCCTGCCGCGCGCGATCAGCGAGACGAGCACGTCGGTCTTGTCTTCACGCAGCATCAATCGAAGGCGCGGAAAGTCGCGCCGGACGGCGGCCAGCGACGAAGGGAGCAGATAGGGCGCGATCGTCGGGATGACCCCGAGCCGAAGCGGGCCAGACAGCGGCGTGCTCCGCTGGCGCGCCAGCTCGGCCATCTCGCGGGCACCGGCGAGCAGCACTCGCGCGCGCTCGACGATCTCCTCTCCGGCCGGCGTCACGACGACGCCGCGCCGGTCGCGCTCGAACAGGCGCAGGCCGAGCAGCTTCTCGACCTCCTGCACCTGGGCGCTGAGCCCCGGCTGGGAGACGTGGCAGGCCGCAGCGGCGCCACCGAAAGAGGCCTCGTCCGCGATGGCGACGACGTACTCGAGCTGTCGCAGCGTCGGCAACGGCAGGGCCCGCACGGTATTCATAGACAAAGACTATCCCAACTAGAAGAAAGATCAATTTGATCTATGAACATGGGCGGCGCAGAGTCGTCGCCTAAGGAGAAACGCGATGCATGCATCACCACCCAACGGAGGTCCCCGAGTGAAACCCGAAGGAACCCGGGTCCCCGACATTACGTTCCATACCCGTGAGGCCGGAGCCTGGAAGGACATCACCAGCCAGGAGTTGTTCGCCGGCAGGAAAGTCATCGTCTTCGCGCTGCCCGGTGCATTCACGCCCACGTGCTCGGCCAGCCATCTGCCGCGCTACGAAGAGCTGGCCGGCGAGTTCCGCAAGGCCGGCATCGACGAGATCGTCTGCATGTCGGTCAACGACTGCTTCGTGATGGAGGCGTGGCGCGAAAACCAGAATGCGAAAAATGTGCGCCTGATCCCCGACGGCAACGGCGAGTTCGCGCGTGCGATGGGAATGCTGACCGACAAGAGCCGGCTCGGTTTCGGCGACCGCTCGTGGCGTTACTCGATGCTGGTCGTCGATGGCGTGATCGAAAAGATGTTCGTCGAGCCCGACGTCGACGGAGACCCCTACGAGGTTTCCGATGCCGACACGATGCTCGCGTACGTTGCGCCTGGCCATCGCGCCGCACCGGACGTCGTGATCTTCACGCGCTCGGGCTGCGGTCACTGCGCGCGCGCAAAAAAGGCTCTCGAGGCGGCGTCCGTGCGGTACCGCGAGATCGAGATCGCGTCGATCGGCGGTATCGACGCCGTCCGCGCGATGACCGGGCGCGACACGGTGCCGCAGGTCTTCATCGGCGGCACCCACATCGGCAGCGCCGACGAGCTCGACAAGCATCTCGCACAAGACGCAGCGTGAGCGAATAGGGTCAGGCACCAGAGGAATAGGGTCAGGCACCAGAGGAAGGGGGTCAGGCACCAGGGGAATAGGGTCAGGCACCAGAGGAATAGGGTCAGGCACTATTCCTCTGGTGCCTGACCCCATTCTCGGGACGGGCGACTGGCCGAGCTGGCGGCGGAGCCGGGGCTGGGCCGAGGCGGGCCTCGGCATACGCGCTCCGGGTTCGAAAGTTCTGAATCCGTTACTGTCCGGGACCGACTCTGTGCTACGAGTTCGCTCACCGCGCTCCCGCCTTCGGGACGCGGCCCAGGGGAGATCATGAAAAACCTGACTCGTCAGCGAGTCCTGCTGCTGGCCTCGACGTTTGTCGTCCTCATGGGCTCGATCGCCCGCGCCGACATCGATTGGCGCAGCAAGGGCGCGGTAAGCGGCGTCCAGAATCAGGGATCGGGCTGCAACAACTCGTGGGCCTTCGCCGTCGCGGCACTGAGGGAATCGGCGGCCGCCATCCAGGGGGCGGGGCTGCACAAGATCTCCGAGCAGCAACTGCTGGACTGCGTCAGCGGCTGCACCAATCCGCCGACTCCAGGATCCTGCCCCGACGACTGCGCGCCGGTCACCTGCGCGCTCTCCTACGTCGCCTCCAACGATGCGTGCAGCGAGAGCTCGTATCCGTACACCGACACGGTCGGCACGTGCAACGAAGCCTGCACACCGGCCCTCACTCCCACCTTCACGGCCGTGAAGCTGCGAGGTGAAGGGGCGCTTGCAGGCGCCCTGAGCTACGCGCCCGTCATCGCCCGCCTCGAGATCGGCGTCAACGGTGTCGTGCTGCCGTCGTATCTCTCCTACCTCGGACCAGGAGCTTTCACCGCGCCGGCGACCGACTCGACGGTGGTGCAGTGGGTGGAAGTAGTCGGTTACACCGCGTCATTCTGGATCGTCAGGAATTCGATCGGGACAGGTTGGGGAAGCGGCGGCTACATGAGCCTTGCCCGCGGCGCCAACTACCTCGGCATCGGCAACAACGTCTATGAGCTGGTGCCCGGCCCGCGCACCGTCGGCGCATGCACCACCGGCTTCGAATCGTGCATCGAAGTGGACTCCGCTGCGTGCACGGCTGCCGGCGGGAGCTACGGCGGCGACGCGTCTTTCTGTGCTGCAACGTGCGACGTCGTCACCGATCCGTTGCTCCAGTACGGTGCCGACGTACCGAAGGAAGACCTCAGCAAGACTCCGATCGTGGGCAACGACTGGCCGAAGGACTGGGTCGTCACGATCGACGATACGAAAATCGACGACGGCGACCTCGACGATCCCGAGAACTACCTCGTCAAGGCGGGACAGGCCGTGCTGGTGACAGGCGACAGGGACGGCACGTTTTTGCCGAGCCAGCTGCGACGGTCGTACCTGCGCTATCCAGTTGTGCCCGCCAGGCAGGGATTCGGCGCGCAGCTCGCCGACGGCTCGTTCCCGAAGGCCGTCAAGCGCCTGCCGCGTTCCTGGCACCTGCAGAACACGTGGGGAACCATCGACCTGCTGTCGAAGAAGACGGCATCGATCCTCGTACCGGCATCCATCGGTGCGTCCGGAAGCTCTGCCGGCACTCCCACCGACGCGACGCACTACGTGTGCCATGCCGTCAAACCGGCAAAGAGCGACACCGCGCAGACACCCGGCGGCACCTTCCGCAAGGATCTGCAGGCCTTCTTCGTCGACACCTACTTTCGCGATTGCGCGTTGCTGAGCGACAGCAGCGGCCCGACCTTTGCCGGCACTGCGGTCGAGGGCAACTGCCTCTTCGACATCGGCAAGCCGAAGCTGCTGTGCAATCCGATGAACAAATCGGCGGTCGCGCCGCCGCGCGTCACCAGCGCCGTCATCCAGGGATCGACGGCGTCGGCCAAGGACAGCCTGTTGTGCTACGGCGTCAAGCTCGCATCGAAACTGACCAGCGCGAGCGCTGCTGCGCTGATCGGCCAGTCGGTGGGCGCAACGCTGACGCCGCCGCAGCCGGCGTTCGCGCCGAACAATCTTTCCAACACCCCCGTCGCGACTGCTCCGGCGAACCTGTTCCCGGCACCTGCAGTCATGGAGACGGTGGACCAGGGAACGATCTGCGTGCCGACGGCGGTTCTCGGCGTGCAGCTCGTTCCGTGAGCGCGCAGGCGGCGGCGTAGCTGCGTCAGCGCCGTCGACGACGGCCCGTCAGCGCGCGAACGTCGGCACGAACGCCGGCGCGTGAACGTGAGTGCTAACTTCCTTGCGTGAACGTCACCGGACGAACGTCAGCGCGCGAACGTCACCGCGCGCGAACGTCACCGCGCGAACGTCACCGCGACGTCGCCGTTCTCGCTGTCGAGCTTCTGCGTCAGCATGCGGTCGGCCGGGCCGCTCGACCAGAACACTCTCTCCAGCATCGCGGAGGTCGCGGCCAGCTCGATGTCGCGCTGGCGGTTGTGGGCCATCCACGTGGGGCCGGGCAGCGGGCAGATCGGCTCGCAGGCCGACGCGGTAGTGTCGAAACCGTCGGCCGCGCCGCCGAGGTAGCCGGGCGGAATGTCGACGGTGAGCGCGACCGGCCGCGGCGATCCGGGCGGAATCAGCGACGGGCAGGCAAGCGAGTCGTCGGCGTTGATGCTGTCGTTCTGGACGAAGTCGTTGGAGAAGCCGATGTGCAGGCCGCCGTCCAGCGAGACGAGGTACTTCTCCGGGTTCGCGTCGTTGTAGGCGGCGAGGTGGTTGCTGGTCGGAAGCGTCACGAGATCGGCCGTGCCCGACAGGATCATCAGCGGCGCGGTGCCGCCGGTGTAGAACTGGTGCTCGTACATGCATGCAAGCGGAGCGAGCGCGACGACCGCCTTGACGCGCGGATCGGCCAGCGTCGGATGATAGCCGGTGCCGATCACCGTGGCGCCGCCGAGCGAGTGGCCGACGATGCCGATGCGCGACGCATCGATCATTCCTTCGAAGAAGTTGCCGGGGGTCGTGCCGAGCGCGAGCATGCTGTCGATCACGAAGCTGACGTCGACGATCTGCTGGTCGAGGTCGAGCAGCGTCACTCCGCCGGGCGCGTTCAGGTTCGACAGCGGGAAATTCGGCGAAACGACGATCGCCCCGCGGCTGGCGAGATGCTTCATCAGGTCGGTCGAATCGCCGTTGAAGCCGCTGAAGCCGTGCGCGCGCACGACCAGCGGAAACGCCGTCACGTTGTCGACGACAGGGTAGTTGATGACGACGTCGAGCGTGCGAGTGGGCGCGCCGGCGTAGCTTCCGTTGGCAGGCGTGGAGCGCGTCGTATCGACGAACGTCAGCAGGCGCTGGCTGGTATGAAACGGTCCGAGGGCGGCAAAGTCGGCCGTCCCGAGATTGGCAAGATCGGCTTCGCCCTGGCGAAACGCCGCATCGACGGCCCCGCGGATGCTCAATGCATCGGCGCCGGCGGGGCAGGTGCCGCCCGCTTCGCTCTTGGTGACGGCCGCGGCGAGTTGCCCTGCGCACTTCGTCTCGTCGAGGAACAGAAGGTCTTTCGCGATCAGCTGCGTCTCGGCTTTTTCGATGCACGAGGCGAAATGGCCTGCGGCCTGCAGCTTTGCGGCAATGCACGCGAGCTGGTCGGGCGCTGCGCTGCCGATGCCGAGCAGCGTCTCGAGCGCGGAGGCGAGGTCGGCGCCGCGCGAGGCCAGCGTGCTCGCATCGCCAATGGTGCGGCAGTCGCCCGTGTAACGGTATTCGGCCGACGTGAATCCCTTCTGAAGGGAGCCGTCGCAGGTGGTGGAGTCGAAGGTGGTGCTCTTCAGCGTCGCGGACGCGAGGGCTTTCAGCAGGCAGGCCTGGTCTTTTCCCGTGGCCTTGTGCTTGGCGATCAGGCACGCCTGGGTGCCGGTTAGCGCTGCCGAAGCGGCCCAGGGCAGGGCGAGGATGACGGCGGCTGAGACCGAGGCGGCGCAGCGGAATCGGAGATGGTGCACGAGGGTCCCTCCCGGACTGACGTGTCGGCGTACAGTGCGGGTCGAAGCGTGTCGAGCCGGGGGCGCGGAGGGGCGGGCGGACGGCTGGTCCGGTGCGGGGTTGCCGTGCGGCCGCGGCGGCCTTATATTCGCCGTCGCTTCGATGGCTTCCCCTATGGGGGCGATCTGGGTTCGACGAGGGTCATGAAGCAGGAGTTGCACGCCGAGCGCTTTGCCGACTCGTTAATCCGGTAAAAAACAACGTAACTGCGGATAACACCGAGTACGCTCTCGCGGCCTAATTAGGCCGCGGGCGTCCTGCCCTCACGCTCCCGCCGTGTGGAACAGGGCGTAATGATGCGGGATAGGGATCCGGCCTCTTGTCTACAGGGGCCGGCTCGAAACAGTAGAAGGCTGGTCCGTCGGGAGCCTGCTTCGGGGCGCTCCGCCGGATGAGATTAAATCCGAGGCTAAGCGTGTAGAGGTTTCTGTGGATTGCTTTCGGACGGGGGTTCGATTCCCCCCGCCTCCACTTTTTGGTGGTTTCGCCAGACTACGGCAGACCACAGCAAACCAAGTATAATTAGTTAGTTAGAAGATCCGGGCTTCGGAGGGCGTTGTCCTCCGAGGTCCGAGAGGGTCTCCGGACCTGCACGAATTCTGCACGAATCACCTACCGCAGTCGGTGGCCCAGACTGCTGGCGAGCCGTTCACCACGGTGCTGGGCGAATCGACGGTCTGGGGCTTAAGCAGAGAGGTACGGAGGGAGAGTGGGGGGCGGTGTCCGCAGGAGGCGGTTGAGCGGGCTAGGCATAGGACGAACGATAAGAGCCCGCCTCCCATCGCTACAAGCAGGGAGGCAGGCTCTTAAGGACGATCAGGAAGACTGGAAGCTAGCCGTTCGCTGCTTGCGATCCTGAGACGGCCTTAGCTGGGTCCGTCGATGGGGTTCTCTCCCGGTCCCGGCTTTCGGGAATCCAACGGCCATAGTGCTTGAAGATCATCTCCACGGTTTTGTGGCCCATCTGCTTTGCGACCCACCATGGATTCCTGCCAGCACTTAGAAGCGTTGAGGCGAAGGTGTGCCGGGTCTGGTACGGGTTGCGGTACCGGACATCCGCTTCTTCTAGGATAGGAGTCCACTGACGACGGATCTGTCGGTCATCTACCCACGGCTTCATCGTCCGGGGATTATGGAAGATCCTGTCGTTTTGAAGCCGTGTGAATTCCTTCTGGTGCTCCAAGGCTTCAATCGCTTCTGGTGTTAGCTCCACGTCACGAATCCCGGCTTCGGTTTTGGGGCCTTTCATGGCTTTTTCCACGAACGCTTCTGAGACGTGCGCTGTCTTCTTATCCCAATTGATAGCCGACCATCGAAGAGCGATCAGTTCCGACGTGCGAAGCCCAGTAGCGAATGCGAACTGAAAGAGGTTTCGATGCTGCGGCTCTGAAGCTGCTGCCAAGATCGCTTCCACCTCTACAGAATCAAACGGGTCCACAACGAAGGAACTTTCTCGTGTGTCCTTGTTGAGCAGCCTGTCCACAAAAACCTTTGCGAGAGGATTGAAGGGAATGAGGTCGTCATTCACTGCAATTTCCAACACCGTCTTCAATGGTGTGAGAATATTGCGTACTCGCTTCGCAGTGCAGGTGAGACCTGTGATCCATTCTCGGAGAAGCGCCGGTGAAAGGTCTTGCACTCTCATCGCTCCGAACTTCGGAATCAGGTGACCGTCGATGGCGATGCGATAGCCACGAACGGTGCTGGGCTGAAGGGTCTTCTCCCAGATCTTAAGCTGAGCCGTCAGCAATTCCTCGATGGTCCTATTCTGAGGATTGTGCCCAAAACGTCGGGCTCGCTGCGAGTCAGGGAAGTACTCGGCATAGTCGAAAGTCTTTCGTTCGATGCGATTCAAAATCTCTCCACGGAGACGTTCCGCATAGCGAATGTTCGACTTCGTCGGTCTCTGCTTGAGTATTTCCCGGCAATCCTCCCCTTTGTAGCGGAAGTAAATGAGGAGGTTGTCGCCATGCTTGTTGGGACGAACCTGAATTCCAGTAGGCAGCTTCACTGCATCACCCCCGTTCCGTTCTCAACCCACTGGTAAGCCGCTTCAGGGCACACGTAGATCTTCCCATTCGGGGCTTTGCAGGTTTGCACGCCATCCAGCCAGACGCCCTTTTTTCTTCGTGCCTGAACAGCGTCCTTAGTGTCGCCCGATTCCTTGCAGTAGTGGGCAAGTTTCACCCATCGCTTTGCGGACTGGGCCGTCACGTTCTTTGAAACACTCTTCTCTTTCCTCTTTCTTTCAACGCTCATTGTAGCTTCCCTTTTAGGACCTGTTGTTTCCTTCCCCTCCCGTGGCGCATCATTTCGGTGCTCTTCGGTTAGTAGTTGGATGATTGTGAATCTCGGTGATGGGTTGCGGTGAAACATTCTAACTTCGCATGGGCTGGTCTCCTTCGTGTTAAGTGTTGAGGTCATAATGCTGGCGCACCTATTATAATACCAAACCGCCAACATCCTGTCAAGACAAATGTGACCCTATTCAAAATTACAAAGTTTCAACCGAGCGCTTTCCCGACTCCCCGAAACCAACGAAGCGATTGTTTGAACAAGCGAAGGTCAGAAAGACAGAATTACAGAATCTGAAATGCCGCAGATCGTTGGCGGTGAAGAGGGGCGTCCGAATTTCAACTACGATCTGAACATCTGGAAACACGACGACTGCGTTTCCGAATATCTGATGACGAGTTCTTCTGGTGGGCAGGAAGCTCGAATGGTCAGCAGGAGTTCACTCGTTCGATGGCGGTGAAATTCGGTAGTGGGGAATATCCCGGTGACGGTTACGGAGAGCGCCAGAGCCAGATCGGAAAGACGGCCAAGGAAGGCGGTCTGGAGGGCTCTGGGAACTGCGGAGGGAAATCCGGCAGGCAAGGAACAGGTCAGAGCCAATAAAAAAACCATGATAGAAATTTTGTCAGGCGAGTTTCGACTGGTTTTCCCGCTAACCTCCTGAATATCCGTGAGTTTTTGACGAAATTGACTGCTCTGGCGAAATCCGGGGTGGTCTGGTCGAAAAGCATCCAAGAGCTATTTTGATCGTTCTTGTTTGGGACCGCCGACCCGAAAATATGCCCCTAAGCTACTGAAAAAGCGGAGTTTTCTGGTCCGAAGGAAGTCGTTTCCCGGCCAGATCAGATTTTCCCATGCGATCTCTTTGATTTGGTCATGGCGGGCCTTTGGTTCGTTCCAATCGGGAAGGGTGTGATCGAGCAGTCCTAGACCCGTCCTGAAGCCACCCAGACAGTTGCCATCCAAGCCCGCAACAACCTCGGCCCCAATTCAGCATCCAGATCTGAGAAAGGCCGCTGCGGATCTCTGGAAGGGCTGAGGCGTGGACGGTAGGGCGATCCAAGGGCAGGGCAAACAGATGTGGGAAAAGGCGCTATTCCATAAATCTATCGAAAAGACGCTCTGAGAGGACTCTGAAGCGGTGCGGCGTCTAACTTGTGAAACTCTCGGGAAATCGTCCGGGGCGAGTCGCTTCAAAATTTTCCAATCAGGTCCTTTGGAATTCGTGATCCGGCCTTTGGCATCATCGGGATGGTTTGGGCGATGACGAGGGAAGGGTTCGGGCAGTTCTCTGGCGTCTCGGACGATCTTCCAACGCTCTCCCAGTCACGCCCTTCAACTCGACCATCGACCAGCATTCAGAAACTCTCGGTGCTCATGTTGTTGTCTTCGTACCGGCGATCCTCGGAACAACACGTCGAACATCCCAAATACCAAGCCAAGAGTGCAGCATTCCTTCCAGCTACAAATCAGGCTTGCACTTTGCAGTCATGAACGTCGCCTTGTTGTTGCAGGAAGAACGTCGATGGTGATTATGCAACTCGGAAAGCGTTAACGATTGCGACCTATGGTGTTGTCGATGAAATTTCTGAAGCGACGCACTCCCGCTCTTGAAAGTTCTGAAGGCCCATTGCTGGTTCACGTTGATTCGAGAATTAGTCTTGGTCCATCGTGCATTCTTCGAGTGGTTCGCCTTGGCAGTCAAAATCCCCTTCCTCAAGAAGTTCCAGATCGATGGCCTCTTCATCCACAGTTTCATTCTGATTCCGGTCGCATTCGGCAGGGGCATTGGTGGGAGTGAGATTTAGCCAGTCCGCAAGAAGTTTGGCCGATTTTTTGCCGAGCAGATCCGCCAAGTCTTTCCGGTGACAATCCTTGTTGATTGAGCATTCGGATGCCTCTTCATGGACGGCGGGATGTTGTTCGTGGTTGTGGATAGATTCGGAATAAGCCGGAGGCGAGTCGGAAGGAAGCTGGAAGTTTTCCCACTCCAACTATCCAATCCGACGACACCCCAAGTATTACGACTACGCTGCCTGTTGGATGTTGTTACCCTTTTCAGTTTCACCGTTCTTCACCAGATCAATGACGAGTTTGCGGCCCTTTTTTGAGCGGCCAGCTTTCTCGATGGAGATTCCAGCCTCAAGAAGATTCGGAGCCAAACGCCTCAATTCACTGTAAAGAATAGAGGGGGTATCCGGCCACCAACCACTACTGGCCCCAATCTGGTCCCTGTGCTTCTTGAAGATATCCAGTAGTTCGGAACAGGTTCCTGTCCAAGACCGCTTGCGAAGTTGCATGAACCAAAGAACCGCAGCCGCAACATTGGAATCCTCGATAACCGCATCGTTCGCCGCTGAAGAGTTGGCCCTGTACGCTTCTACGAACGATCCCGGTTCCCAGCCGAGTGTTTCCTCTGCCTTGGATACCCATGTAACGAAGTCTGCCATGCGTGGAATGTCAGGAATCACGGGGTCATCTTCGCAGGCCAAGATGCCGCTGACCGCATCCAGTAAGGCACCAAGCACTGGCCCGTGAATCGCCTGAAACGTTGCTTCCAGTTCCTTCTCGGTCTTCCGTTCCTCAATCCGGGGAAGATCGAAGACGATACAGCGATCCACGAGGTCTCCACGGCGAGCGATGTCGTCAATTCCGTTCAGGATCTGTGGCCGGGTAGCGTCAATCAATGACTCTTGATCGTCTTTGTATAGCGTTCTCGACCGATACCCGCCGCCCGTTGAGAGACGACACAGGAAGTCAGAAACTTCTGGTGTGATACGGGAGAGATTGTCGAAACAAAGAACGTGGGAATTTCTCGCTTGGATCATCAGGTTGTGCTCGTTCTTAGGAGCCGGGACTAGATCAGGACTGCACGGATCGATCAGTCTGCGTGTGAACTTCGTATTGCAGCTTTTCCCTGATCCGTGTTCCCCTCTGAAGACCGCAATTGGATACGGACCCGTGGGAGATAGTGCGCCGAGAAGCCAGCCCACAGTCAGTTTGAAAGAAACTTCATCCCAGATGTTGAGACACTCGCCAAGAAGTTCTACCGAACCACCACGCTCGGGTTCAGGCAGAGGTAGCATTCCCAACGGACGTTCAAATTTGATGGGTGCTGTATCGAGAACGGTCCAACCCGCTGCATCTACTTCGACTACACGTCCCGTTTCATCGGCCAGATCTAGATAGACCTTGCCATCATGCTCTCCGACTCTGATGAACACCTTCTTCGTTTCACCTTCGTAGAGAGACATCCCTTCCAATGTTGCAATGGCTTTCTTGACAGCATCAGTGTTGGGGATGGTGTTTGTGGAGTTGTAGAAGACGTGCCCTAGCCAGCGACTGAAACTGGCATCGGAAATCCGTGACGTTTCCCAGCCTTTTGCACTTTGATAGCTGGCATATGGAACGTGCTGCTGGTTGTGGAAGAGTTCTACGCCTTTGTCTTCAACCAGTCGTAGTAGATCTTCTGCTTGGTTTGCAGCGGTTTCTCTCTTGCTGCTGGTCTTATTGGAAGTGGTTTCCATACCCAGCCAATCGGCGAACTTCTCTGCTCTCTTCTGGCCCATCAGCGATACCAAAGTAGTGTAGCCGGTCGTTGGAGAGTTTGTCTTCAACGACTGTGCTGTAGTTTCAACGGCTCTGATCCTGTCCTCTACCTCTTCATCGTCAGCGGTCTCTGCTGCCAGACGAATCATCTTCTTTATAAACTCTTCGTCCTTGCCTGCCCTCAAAAGCGACCCTGCAACAGCTAGAGCAAAGTCGTGTCGGGAGCCTTTTGCGGGCCACGCTCTTGAAAGAATGGTACAGGCAGCCAAATTGTTCGTTGCTTCTTCTAGCTCTTGAGTGGTGACGGTGGTGACGCTGGTGACGGCAGAATCAGAAACCCAAGTGATCTGTTCTCCTGTGTCCTCATGGATACTCGGAGGAACTATGGTGTAGTGTTTGTCTCCTCTACGTTCCATGAGCATCTTTCCATCTTCATCTTTGTACGCTTTATATGAAGGTACAGAAGAGACTTTGAAGTAGTGGTGACTCTCTGGATTTCCTTCTCTTCCATGGATCATTCCTGTCTCTGGAAGGAAGTGGGGAGCTAGGTAAACAGCTTCCAAACAATCCAAATCCACATCCACCACTCCACCACTCGCTTCTCCGGTCAGGAGTCCGATGTTGGTGGTGGTGTCCTTGAACCAACCTTCAAAGGTTTCAGAATCTGGATCTTCAGTCTGATACTTCTTCCACGACTCTACAGCGCCCTTACTACGACGAGGAACAGGGAACGTCCTGTATCCCAGTTCACGGTATCTCTGAGCAGCTTCCCAGAGGTTTGCGAAAACACCGTCACCACCGTCACCGTCACCCTCATCGTTACGGCACTCATCCAAATGGTCTTCGATTTCAAAACTTGCAGTCATAACATCACCTGTATTTGTTCTTGTTGTGGCTTTCCCTTGGAGTCCTCCTAAGCGGCTCTCTTGTTGGAAAACGGGTTAAAACGGTTAGATTGAATACACCTGTAGCGGTCGTCTTAGGTTACGGACCCATACGCAGCCTCCTTCAAGTCTTTTAGGGGAATCGTCAGCCTTCCGACGATTGAAGACGCAATTGTACCACGCCTTGGACTTATAATTCCACGGACGAGAACCGATGGTTTTGATGCGGGCTTGGTGACTGACTGCTTTGTCTCTTCTGTTGCGAAGACCGTGACCGTAACCGAAGGCAGCCTCTGCAATCTCTCCAGTCCAACCTCGTTCAGGAGCCGCTTCACCAACCCCACAGCAGCCGGAAGTGTGAATCTGAACTTCTGAAACAGCCTCTGAAGTAACAGCAGGCAGAAGAGGTTCTCCCGGCTGTAGAGCGTTGTAAGACCCTTGCCGTAACTGGGCTGCAATGGCTTCAGGCCCAACAGCCTCTCCCAGTGGCGGTGTTGGATTTTTGAAACTTGCAGAATGTCTTCGATTTGCTTCGGTGTGATGGGCTCTTCGGTGTTCTTCATGGCACAGCTACTTATGCGGTATCTGGCAGGTGGTTGGCGTTTAGGACGAAAAAAAATGACCTGAAACGAATTAACTTCTCCGGCGACGGGCGTTACTCGTCGGCGGCTGTGACCTGCTACGAAAGAAGGAACGAAACCGAATTGTAGCGGCGTCCTCGGTGACCGGGGCGCTAACGTTGCTTCAGGTGTTTCAAAGAATGGTGTGAGGTTCTTCACGATTGAAGCGCAATGATACCACGCCAAGGGCCTATAATTCCACGGACGAGGCCGAGCGGTACTGGCTGTGTATGGCGTCTGTTCGGTTGAGATGCTGGAGTGAAGTCAGGCTGTTCTATAAATTGTGAAGCTCGAGCCGGTATTCGGATCAGCGAACGATGCGGATAAAACCAAGCCGATGACCAAAACCTCACCATCATTGTCGGGAACGGTGGTGTTCTTGGTGGTGTGGCCGTACTACGTCAATGACTTCTACCTGATGGCAATACCTCCAAGCTCGCAAGTTCTGCTTTGGTCCCTTGACCTCATTTTTTACACAGCGACCCCAGTCATCACGCTGGCGTTCTTCCTATTTCAAAACAGGATTAGCTTGAGCACGTTAGGCTTAACCCGACCCCTACGGTTCAGAACAGTTGCGGCCGGTGCAGTTTTGGGCGTCGTCCTACTCTTTTCCGTTCACTGGAATGTTGAGCCTATACTCGTCACGTCCTTTCCCAGAGGCCCATTCCATGGTTACCAGTTTCCCCCGTCCGGTGTTCAGCGACTCGTTCTCATCAGCTATGCGGTCCTATCGGCTGCACTGTTGGAGGAAGCGATTTTCCGTGGATTGGTGGTGCGCTACCTTGAATCACGAATTTCAGGGTCTCTGACCGTTGTGATGGTCGCCTCTCTGCTTTTTGGTCTAATGCACTGGAGTCAGGGCATAGGCTTCGTGCTCGCCATGGCACTCTGGGCAGTGATCCCAACGATTTGGGCCATGCATTCCCGACGAGTGTGGGGGCCTATAATTGCCCACATTGTATACTATTTACTTGTCCTCTATGCGTGACAGGTTCTCTAGCTTCAATGGCGGGAATGTTCTGAAACCTTTGTTGACGACAGCCATTTTACTCACACTTTGTCCAACCCTCTCCTCGGCGTCATGTATGTACCCAGCCGCTTGCTATGAAGTCGGCGAAAAAAAAGCGATGCCTGCCGGGTGATCGAGAAGGACGGCGAATCATTTCTGGAAATCCAGATCAAGGGTCCGGCGACTGTACGAGAAGCGTCGTGTGGTGAGCAGCCAACTCGTGAGCCAATAGGGGAAGAACTGGCGACCCGGATGGCGTACCTGACTTCCCGGAAACACTATTTTGTTAGAGGGTCGCTTGGATTCACCTGCGAGAAACTCCAAGCCAGCCCATTCTTAGGGAAGGTCGAAGAGACCTGCTGCGATACGGGCCCGGTGGGTTACTGCGGTTTGGACGGACCATTGCTGGTTCCGCAGCCGTAAAGTGGCTCCGATATGAAATCTGCAATCGTCCTATTCGTATGCTTGTTGGGCGGCTGCGTGATGACACAGGCGAAGCCACAGGAGCAGTCAGCGCAGAAGCCACAGGAGCAGTCTCAGGAGAAGCCGCCTCTGCCGTTCTATGACTGGGGGGTTTGCCCGTTTGAGTGCTGTACCTATCGGCAGTGGACCTTGTTACGACCCGTCTCGTTTCATCAGACACATGACAAGGATTCTCCAGTGATGTTCCGACTGGAGCAGGGCCAAACCGTCACAGGAGTAACCGGGGTTGCCATCACTACGAAATACGGAACGGCGAAGGTTCTGAAGTCTGTTGAGACTCTTGGGTTCACCAAAGATCCCGAACGTCTTCCCTTCTCCGGTGAACCCGGCCAGACCCTTTATGTTCTGAACTACGAGGGGGAATGGGACACCTTGTTCTGGTACAAGGGCAAGCTTTACAGCGGTGGGATTCCAGTAGATGACTGCGAAAAGATGCCAGCGAGTTGCGAGTATGTGCGACCGGAGAGCCAAGCGGAGGAGACTTGGTGGGTGATGGTCCAAACGCCGGGCGGTGAAATTGGCTGGAGCGATGAAACTGACGCCTTCGAGCACATGGACGCTTGCGGCGATTGAAGGCTGACGTTACTCGCTGAAAGACATACCCGGCGTTTGGCACGAAATATGTGGCGAGCCGGTTAGCTAGCGAGTGATAGATTTCTTCTCACGTCTGAATCTGGGTGAAGTCGCAGTCGCCCTTGTGTGGGTGCTCGTAGTGCATCTGGGTGCCAGACGACTTAGGGCTGCACGTAACCGAATTTTAGAGCGTCCAGCACTCGACTATCGACGCACGCTCCGAAGCTGTTTCCGCTTCTCTCATGACTGGAGGGCCGGCGTAACTGCCGAAGACCTTCCAGTGGTCGCACAGTTTCGCAGGCGGTTTCTACAGTTTGTAATGCTGGTATTCATCCCGCCAGTGCTATCCATTGTTGTTCCGGCTTCACTGATCGTGCTGCTCTATTTCCATACGCACTATCCATCATTGTTCCCGTCTGACTCTTCTTGCAGCTACACTTCCGAACAGTCTTCAACGGTGCGGTGATGAGTTATTGCGCTCTGGATGGACCCTTGCTCATTCCGCAGCCGTGACTCCCGCTGTTAAAAATTCCAGTGGTCTTTCTCGATGGGTTGACAGTACGCCCGGCTGTCTTGTGCAACTGATTGCGGTTGTCTGCTCCGTGGCACTCATGCTCTGGTCCGCTGATGGTTTTCTTGCTCGACAAACAGGCGATGTAGTCGGAACAGTGGTTGCGTTTCAGACGACCGCCTCCAAGACGATGATTCGGTACGGTGTCACGGTGCGTTTGGACGATGGGCAGATGGTCAACGCCTCAAACAATATGGGGGTTGTGACGCCAGTCGGAGGACGGGTCGAATTGTCGGAATGGACAGGCCGATTCTCTGGAGTACGTAGCTACGGGATAGTCCGTGTGCGTTGAGGTTTTCTTGATCTGCCGACTCTGCCTCAGTTCAGCCACCGAGGTCGTCTAGGTCGGGATGCGTTGCGACAACAACATCCAACAAGTCGGTCTGAATCTTCCCAATCGCTAGCCCCACGCCTCTTTTGATCTTCTCGTATTCTTCCGGTGAGCAGCGATTCTGAAGCTTGTTTAGCACTTGCGTCAGTTCCGCAATGGCTTTTAGGGAGTGGTTCCGAATCTGGAGTGCGGATTCTCTATCCATCGTAAAGACCCCTGCGTCGGAGAAAGAGAGTGACGGACCCCGGATATCGCCGCCAAACTTCCGCCGACGACACTAGCCCGTAATCCAACCAACGACGAAGAAGGCGACGCTGCCGAAAAACAAAACTGCGAGGCGAGTACGAATCGTGATCGTCGGGAGTATTGCAAAAATGAGCGAAGCGACGATGCCAATGGGAACCGTCATGGCGGGCAGTTGACCGAAATCCCATCCCCCTGTGATCAGATACGTGATGGGAGGTGCGATCAGGACTCCAAGTCCCCATCCAAACGGAAAGGCCAACATGAGAGCGATGAGAATGGCGATCCATGA
>DASXOZ010000031.1 GCA_036493895.1 Candidatus Binatia bacterium
GTGCGTTCATTGCCGGGAATGAAGCGCGAGGAGAGTACCACCGTGTCGCCCGGCTCCACCCGCGCGCGCGGATGCGCGTCGGCGGCGATTCGCACCAGCGCCGAAAGCGGCTCGCCCTGGCTGCCGCTGGCGAGAAAAGTCAATTTGCGCGATTCGAGGAATTCCGCCTCGGCCGGGTCGATATAGGTGCCGGGCGCGAACGGTAACTGGCCGAGTTCCAGGCCCAGTCGAACGCTTTCGGCCATCCGGCGCCCCAACGGCACTACCCGCCGCCCCATCTCGCGCGAGACCTCGGTCAGCTGGCGCATGCGATGCAGATGGGAGGAAAACACCGAGAGAAAAAACTTACCGCGGCTGCGCGACACGATCTCGCGCAACACAGGCTTTAACGAACTCTCCGCGCCCGAGCGCCCGGTACGCTCGACGTTGGTGGAATCCGACATTAGAAGTGCGACGCCTTGAGCACCCAATTCGGCGAAGCGTTCGTGGTCGAAGAATTCGCCGTCGATCGGCGTCGGGTCGATCTTGAAATCCCCGCTGTGCACGATTAGCCCGGCCGGAGTCGCGATCGCGAGCGCCACCGCGTCGGGCGTCGAATGGGTGACGCGGATCGGTTCGACGCCAAATGGGCCGAGCTCGAAGCGGCGGCGAGGCTCGATCGTGTTCATGCGCGCGCCGATCAAGCCCTCCTGGTGGAGGCGGCGGCGCGCAAAGGCCAGCGTCACCGCGGTGCCATAGACCGGCAGGTTGAAGCGGCGCAACAGATGCGGCAGCGCGCCGACGTGGTCCTCATGAGCGTGGGTCAGAACGACGCCGAGAATTTCGAGGTGACTCTGCTCGAGGTAGGCGAGATCAGGCGCCAGCACGCCGAGTCCGAGCGTGCGCTCTTCGGGGAACATTACCCCGGCGTCGATTACGATCGCACGTCCGGCGCATTCGAGCACCGTCAGATTGAGCCCGATTTCGCCGAGCCCACCTAAAGGCACGATCCTGACCGACGAAGATGTCAATTCGTGGGATGCCATCACCCTGAACCCCACCTCACCCGACCACCGCTGGCGATTATATAAAGCCCCCGGCAACGGCGAAAGCGGCGCCGGGAGCGGCCCGAAGCGCCAATCGGAGGCTTCCAGAGCTGTGTCAGCATATCAACAGCCGGTGGATTCGCCTCGATCCGGGCGGTTGCGCCGGATGCGCGCCAGCGTTAGGTTTCGAGCGTAGGGAAGATTTAGAGATTCTGCCAAAGGTGCATGCGAGTCGGAGAGCTTCTCGCCTAAACCACGATGTCAGTAAACAAAGTCATTCTGCTCGGCAATCTCGGACGCGATCCCGAAGTGCGCTACCTGCCCTCGGGGCAGCCAGTCGCCAATTTTTCGGTGGCGACCAGCGAGCGCTTCAAGGGACGCGACGGCACCAACAAGGAATCCACCGAGTGGCATAACATCGTCGTCTACGGCAAACAGGCCGAGCTGTGCAGCCAGTATCTGAAGAAGGGGCGGCAGGTCTATATCGAAGGGCGCTTGACCACGCGGCAGTGGGAAGCCAAGGACGGGACCGG
>DASXOZ010000032.1 GCA_036493895.1 Candidatus Binatia bacterium
CGGAAACCGGGAGACGATTGCATCACTGTCGCCCTCCTCCGCGCCGACCCCGTCTGGAATCCGATCCGGAACGATCCGCGTTTTCAGACTCTGGTAGCAGCGAAGTAAGCGACAGGCGCTGAGCGGGCGGCATCTCTACGCGGCGTCGAAGGGTCACTTCGCCCTGAACGCGATCATAGGGTCGAAACGGCTGGCGCGGCGGGCGGCGATCCGATTTTGGCTTTCGATATCACCCCGATTTTTTGGGCGAAGGCGATGAAGCGTGGGTCGTTCCTGTAGGCGCGGAGAAAAGGATCGCTCAGGAGCAGGGTCACACCCGCGTCGTGGGTTTTCCAGGCGTGCTCCAGCCACTCGTACATCTTTTCCGGTTCTTTGCGCAGTGCATAGACCTGCGCGATCTGGCTGCCGGAGTCGTTCGCGCCGTCGGCGATCAGTTTTTTCAGGGCCGCATCCGCCTCGGCCCGGTCGCCGTGGGCGAAATAGGCCAGCGCCAGCGCATAGGTCCGCCAGAACGGATCGGCTTCCTGTTTCGCCAAGGCGACGGCGGCCCCGGGTTGGCCGCGCAGAATCTGACAGAGCGCGAGCTGCATGTAGCTCTGGGGGGAGTCGGGCTGCAGGGTCATGACGTGGCGCATCGCCGCCTCGGCCTCGTCGTAGTGACCGAGGGCGGTGAGATAGGTGGCGAGGTTGAAGTGCGATCCGATGCGTAAGGGATCGAGCGCGATGGCTCGGTGCGTGAGCGCGACGCCTTCCTCGAGCTGGCCTAACGAGGAAAGGAGCAAGGCGAGCGCTGCCGTGACCTGGGCATCCTGCGGGGCGAGCGCGGTGGCGCGGCGGAGTTCCGCTTCCGCGGCGGCGAAATGGAAATCGATGTCCACGAGGAGCCGGCCCTGGGCGAGATGCGCCTCGGCGAGATTCGGATCCAGCTCGAGCGCTTTCGCTGCCGCCGCGCGCGCTTTCCTGGTCAGCTCTGCCTTTTCCTGCGGCCCAACACCCCCGAAGCGGGTGTCGAGAAACTCCGCCGCATAGGAGAGCTTCGCATAGGCGAGCGCGTAACGTGGGTCGAGCCGGGTCGCCTCCTCGTAGTAGCCGATTGCCTTCCGGACGTCGTCGGCGGGGCCGCGTTCGAGGTAGAAATTTCCCTGCAAGAGCGCGTTGTAGGCCTCGATATTCTGGTTCGAAGGCGTGGCCGCGGTCGTCAGCGTCACGGCGTGGCCGTTGCTTTCGAGCAGCGCGACCTTGAGCTCCTTCGCCACCGCGCCGGCGATCTCCGATTGCACCGCGAAGATATCCTTCAACTCCCGGTCGTAGGTGTCGGACCAGACATTGGCGCCGTCGCCAGATTTGATCAGCGCCACCGCGATGCGGACCCGATCGGCGGATTTCCGTACGCTGCCTTCGAGCAGGTAATAGACCCCGAGCTTTTCGCCGATCGTCTTGCTGTCGTCGGTCTTGCCTTTGAATTGAAAAGAGGAGGTGCGCCCGACGACTTTCAGCGCGGGCAGACGCGAGAGCGAGGAGATGAATTCTTCTGACATCCCATCGGAGAAGTATTCGTTCGCGGGGTCGCCGGTGGAATTAACCATCGGCAGCACCGCGATCGACTTTTCCGGAATGGCGGCGCTCTTCGGCGCGGCCCGGTTCGACATGAGATACCAGGTCGCCCCAGCCGCGAGGAGCGCGACGAGCACGAGCGCGGCGATTAATCCGCTTTTGCTCCTGAGCCGCGCCGATTTGGATTTCTCGAATTTCTTCGGCAACGTCGAATTGCCGAGTGGATCGGCATAAAGATTCACCAGGTGCAGCCGCACGCCGTGCTTCACTTCGCACGCGCCGAGGTCGTGCAGACGCGGCGCCCATTGCCGATACTGACCAAGATCCTCGGCGACGTGTTGCGAGAGCAGGATGTGCCCGGCGTCGCCGCAATCCATCACGCGCTGCGCCATGTTAATCCCCGCCCCCGCGAGGTTGGTGCGCCCGCTCACGTCCGTGACTTCGCTCACCGGCCCGCTGTGGATTCCCATCCGGACTGGAAGCTCGGGATGCTTCTGCAACGCTTCCGCGATCTCGAGCGCACATCGCGCCGGCTCTTCCGCGCTGTGGTGGAAGACGAGCGCCATCCCGTCGCCGGTCGGCAGCCTAACGAGTTGTTCGTCGGTCGAGGTGCGCACCTGCGCTGTCGCGAGGACGATCGCAGTGAGCTGGTGCAGGCGTTCTTTT